>JACMIS010000676.1 GCA_014381035.1 Armatimonadota bacterium | reverse complement strand
CTCGCCGCGCCGCTCGCCACAATACGCGTTGCTGACCTGCTCCATTGAGCACTTAATAAACTGTTAACCGGCTATGTTTCCAAGGGATTTCGGATCACTCCGATGAATAGTGGCAACCCGCTTCGATTCTCCGTGAGGAGAAACAGGAACAGGTGGTTGACGTAGAACTTTTCTATTATTGGTCGTTCCTTTTTGACGGGGGATGCCGGGGAAATTATGAGAATTGACTCTGTTAATGCGGCGGCTTCCGTTCCTTCCTCGTTAACATTCATGGAAATTTGCTGACGCATCTCTTGAATTGCCAGGAGTTGTGGCGACGTTTGCAAGCCCCCTCCGCTTAGTGCCGCTCCCACGCCGATCTGAGTCAGTGGCGCACGCAGGTCATGGGTTTGACGCATGGCGAAGTGTGGGAGTATCAAATCAACGAATACTTCTCTATAACCCGTTTGGCACGTGTCGAGATCGTTAAGCGATACTTGGCTCAGAAACCCGGTCACATACTCTTTAGTCGTCATGGCTCCAAACAAGTTTGTGTGTGGGAGGATAATCTGGAGCGACCATTCATGCCCGATTTCGTTCGTATAGGGAATTAATGCGGCATCGAACTGATCCCCTCTGTACAAGTGTACTGTGCGTGTCTCTGGCTGGCGCATCATGGAAACTATTTCGGGCATATGTCCCGAACGGTAGAAAAGCCGATTCTTAGTATGTTCGGATGCGAAGTATGATTTCCAGGTGCCTCGGAAGTAGATCGCATTGAGCAGGCTTATTCCGAAGTTCGGTGGAGGAGGCATCAATGGAGAAAGTAACCCGTTCGTTTTCTCCCGCGCCAATGCTGCATAAAGTCGCCCGTCACTTGATCCCCGCTAAACAGGTCAATATTCCACCGACGGGCCAATTTCACAAGAGGAGCGTCTACGCTTACCGAACGCCCCGCCCACAGAGCGGAGGCAAGAACAAGTTGCACATAACGGTCTTCGGTCGCGAAACGCTGACCGAGACGCTCGAAA
Source organism: Armatimonadota bacterium (assembly GCA_014381035.1). The sequence goes on along the minus strand of JACMIS010000676.1, from coordinate 17,216 downwards.
GAGGCATCTAATACTTCGTCTTTAATGCCTCCGATCTTTAGCGTATCCAGAATTTCCCGTCGTATTGGATCAGTGGAGGCGAAGCCCAGCAGCGACAGTGCCTGAAACGGACCCAGCGGCGAAACGATGACATTCTTTCCCGGTGCTTTCTGCGCCATTTGGGATAAAAGGCGCAAGCCGAATCCCGTCGCCGCAACCGATAATAGGTCACCTCCTATGTTCATCTCTTACCTCTTCCGAAAGAGCACTTGGGCATGTTCTTTTGTCCCATAGCTTAATCCGTTTGTTCCGCAGCTATGGGATGTTGCTACTGTAGCCGGAAATTGCGGAACCAGAGCATTGATACTGCTCAGTGTTGGGTATAGTATGCCGGGCGACACCCGTGCCGAGCAAGCCAGCGGGCAGGGATTATCGTGACTCCTGTTGAAATAACTCACGGCTTTTCGATCTCGCCCGCAGTATTTTCAGCCACCTACGGCGAAAACTTTCGTTTTGCCACAGAAAGAGAAATATTCTATGCCGCGTACCCTGCACACGTACACTGTCGTACCATCCCTACCCGAACGACTCAGTCCCCTACGTGAACTGGCGTACAACCTGCGCTTCTCCTGGGACCCCGATACGAAAGCTTTGTTCGAAACGATGGACGCCGCGCTCTGGGAGTTGACCGATAACAATCCGGCAAAGCTGCTCGGACTCGTCGCCCAGTCCCGTCTGGAGGAACTTGCCAGCGACGGAGCCTTTCTCGAAGAACTCGACCGGGTCTATGCCACCTTTAAGGCATACATGGCGGACGGCGGTTGGTGGGGACACACCCACGACGACGAGTTTCCGGCGGACTTCAAGATCGCCTATTTTTCCGCCGAGTTCGGCATCACCGAGTGCCTACCGATCTATAGCGGCGGTCTGGGTGTCTTAGCCGGAGACCACATGAAATCGGCGTCGGACTTGAACCTCCCGCTGGTCGGGATGGGGTTCCTATATCAGCGCGGCTATTTCCGGCAGGGCTTGAACGCCGACGGCTGGCAGATCGAGAACTACCCGACCACCGATTTTTACTCGCTTCCGATTGAGCAGGTGTTCGCGCCGGACGGCACCCCACTCGTGATCGGCGTCGATTTCCCCGGTCGTAAAGTGTTCGTCAAACTGTGGAAAGCGCAAGTCGGGCGGATTCCGCTGTATCTTCTCGATACGAACCTGTCGCAAAACTCGGAGAATGACCGGCATATCGCGGGCAACCTGTACGGCGGCGACAACGAGACCCGGATGCAACAGGAGATCGTACTCGGCATCGGCGGCATCCACGCCTTGGACGCGATGGGTATCACGCCGACCGTCTGCCACATGAACGAAGGACACTCGGCGTTCCTGTCTCTGGAGCGGGCGCGGCGACTGGTGCAGGAGAAAGGGTTGACGTTCCTGCAAGCGTCGGAGGCGGCGGGTGCGGGCAACCTGTTTACCACGCACACCCCGGTCCCGGCGGGCTTCGACCTGTTCCCGCCCGACCTGATGGGCAAATATTTCTGGGGCTACGCGGGCGCACTCGGCTTGTCGTTCGACGAAATGCTGGATCGCGGGCGCGTCCACCCCGGCGACCGCAACGAAAAGTTCAACATGGCGGCTCTTGCGTTCCGGCAGGCACGCTACATCAACGGCGTTTCCGAACTGCACGGCGTTGTCACCCGCAAGATGGTGCAGCCGTCCTGGCCCGACTTTCCGCTGGAAGAAGTCCCGGTCGGCTACGTCACGAACGGCATCCACACGCCATCATTCCTGTCCGTCCCGATCCGGGAACTGCTGGAAAAATATCTCGGCGAGATCAACGCCGAAAATCTGGCGAACCCGGAGTTCTGGAACGGGATCGACGACATCCCCGACGCCGAACTGTGGGAGGCACACGAACTGAACCGCCAGCGTATGGTGGATTGGGCACGCAAGTACCAGACCGCGAAGTTCGTCAAGCGCGGCGCGGGCGAGCGCGAAGTCGAGCAGGCGACCGAGATTCTGGACCCCAATATTCTGACCATCGGGTTCGCCCGCCGCTTCGCGACCTACAATCGCGGCAACTTGCTGATGCGCGACATCGAGCGGCTGAAGCGAATTCTGAATAGCACGGATATGCCGGTGCAGTTCGTGTTCGCGGGCAAGGCGCACCCCAAGGACGACGCCGGGAAAGACCTGATCCGCCAGATCGTTCACTTCGCGCGCGGCGAGGACGTGCGCCGCAAGTTCGTCTTCTTAGAGGATTACGAACTGAACATGGCGCGGTATCTGGTGCAGGGCGTGGACGTCTGGCTGAACAACCCGCGCCGCCCGATGGAAGCGTCGGGAACCTCGGGGATGAAGGTGGTCGCGAACGGCGGTTTGAACTTCTCTGTGCTGGATGGCTGGTGGGCGGAAGGGTACGACCCGCACGTCGGGTGGGCTATCGGGCGCGGCGAGGAGTACGACGATCACGCGTATCAGGATCACGTCGAGGCGATGGACATTTACGAGACTCTGGAGCGTGAAATCGTTCCACTGTTCTACAAGCGTGGCACGGATGGTCTGCCGATGGGCTGGCTCGCCAAAATGAAGGCGAGCATGAAGAAACTCTCGCCGCTGTATTCCACGGCGCGGATGGTGCAGGAGTACGCCGAAACGTACTATGTCCCGGCGGCGCGGCGTGCGGCGAAAGTCGCCGAGGGTGACTTTGCTATCGCAAAAACGTTGGTCGCATGGAAAAAGAATATCCGCGAGCGTTGGGGAGATGTGAGGATCGAAAGCGTCACCGCTCCGTCTAAAGACAAGATCGCCGCGGGAGAGCCGGCGACCATCGCGGCAACGGTCCACCTCGGATCCTCACTGAAACCCGCTGACGTTTCGGTGCAATTGTTCGCGGGACCGGTGGATGCGGACCGCTCGATGCTCGCCTTCACCAGTACGGTGATGACGCTCGGCACAGAATCCGGCAACGGCGTTTACGAGTACGCGGGCAGCCTGCCATCCGACAAATCCGGGCAACAGGGCTTCACGGTGCGCGTCCTGCCGTTCCACCCCGAAGCCGTTTTGCCGCAGGAGTTACCGCTAATTACCTGGGAATAATGGTCCCGGATTTAAACCACAAAGGTCACAGAGCTCAGAGGAGGAAGTTCAAAAATTCTCTTCCGGGTCTTTGTGCACTTTGTGGTTTAATTCTTTATTGGAGACAAGGCTATGCAGACGATCACCCCCGCCAAAGATTATGAGCCGATGCGCGTCATCTGGACGCGTACGGACTGCGAAACCTTGGAACGTGCCGGTGTACTCAACTATCGTTACGAACTGATCGAAGGAGTCATCCTGCGCAAAAAGCCGCAAAACATACGCCATGCCCGCCTTGTCCGACGCGCTTTATTGTGGCTCGTCAGTGCCTTCGGAGAGGATTATGTTCTCGATCAGGCTACGATCCGTGTCCATCGGGCGGACGACACGACGAACGCCCCAGAACCGGACGTGATTCTGCTCAACAAGCCCGACACCGAGATCCCGACCACACAGCCGCGCCCGGAGGATGTGCGTCTGCTCATCGAGATCGCGGATTCGACCAAGAACTACGATTTGGGTACGAAAGCCACCCTCTATGCCCGTGCCGGAGTCCCGGAGTACTGGGTCGTCAGCGTGGAGGAGCGAATCATCTACGTCCACTCCGCGCCGCAGCCCGACGGGACCTACACGCGCCGCGAAGCCAAAGAAACCGAGACGCTTTCCCCGGCTGGCTACCCCGACGCCGTCATCGCGGCGGCGGACCTGCTACCGCCCGTGAACGAATCCGCCCCGCCCGCGAGCGAGTAGCACCTATACCTGCGCGTTGCACCATCAGGGCTGCGTGAATGGTCCCGATATACCACGTCATGTCGCGCAGTAGGTTTTGCGCGGTCGTCAGCAGGCAGGAGTGCAACGCGCCCGGCGGCGGCGCGGGTTTCTCCGGCGGGTTTCCCACACCCGCACGAAACAGTCCTGGGTCACGTCCTCGGCAATCGTCCGATTCGCGCCGACCCGGCGCATCACTCAGGCGAAAACGCGCCCCCGGTGTACGGTCAGCTGTCCCGCGAACCGTTGCCGGGTTCGGTTTTCGCCCTGGTTTTCCATCGTCTATAAAGAAACACGCGTGAATCGGGGTATGGTTCGGTATTATGGCGGTTATTTTTGCGACTTCCGCTATCCGACACAAAATAACCGCCGTTGTTGGCGCGGTATAATCGCTCCATGTCTGTTCTGTCAACCGATCCGAAAAAGGTTTGTGCGGTGCTCGGGGCGGGGTCGTGGGGCACCGCGCTGTCGCTGTTGCTGGCGAAGAACGGTTACGCCGTGCGTCTGTGGGATCGCTCCGTTGCGCAGGTAAATGCCATCAACGAAGGCTACGAGAACCGCCGCTACCTGCCCGGCATAGCACTGCCCCCCGTCATTTCTCCGACCGCTGATCTCGAAAACGCAGTAGACGGCGTCGCCGCAGTTATCGTCGCCGTGCCCTCGACCGCCGTTCGTGCCGTGCTGGCGGAAGTCGTTTCGCATCTCGCGGCGGGTACCGATCTGGTACTCGCCGCGAAAGGGATGGAAGCCGAAACGGGACAGTTACCGTCGGAAGTAGCAACGAGTCTTTTTCCTGCCGGGGGGAGCGAAGTCACCGTCCTGTCGGGTCCGAATCTCGCGAGCGAGGTCGCCAAAGGGGTTCCGACCGCCGCCGTCGCCGCGTGCCCCTATGAGCCTGCCGCAAAACGGGTCGCCGCACTCTTCAACTCGCCGACGTTCCGCGTGTACACCTCTGCCGACCGGGAAGGCGTGGAGATAGGCGGTGCGGTAAAGAATGTGCTGGCTATCGCGGGCGGCGTGTCGGACGGTCTGGGGTTTGGTGACAACACGAAAGCGGCACTGCTCACGCGCGGACTCGCGGAAATGGCGCGGTTCGGCGCGGCGAGCGGGGCGCGGCGCGATACGTTCTATGGTCTCGCGGGTGTCGGGGATCTGATGGCGACGGCAGCGTCCCGGCTGTCGCGCAACTACCGCGTCGGCGAAGGGATCGCAAAAGGCGAATCGCTGTCCGACGTTCTGGCGCGCCTCGGCCAGGTCGCGGAAGGCGTCACCACGGCGAAAGCGGTCACGGCGCGGGCGCGGGGAATCGGGGTCGAAATGCCGGTCTGCGATGCCGTAGCGCGGCTCCTGTTTGAAGGGACATCGCCGTTCACCGAGGTCAACGCGCTGATGACCCGCACGCCGAAAGAGGAATGAGCGGACGCGGTATACTTTCATTGTCGGACGTTTGTGAACGTTCGCAACCGATTCCATCCCGGAAAGGATCCTCCCATGACGCTGACTATTACGTTGGAAAACGAGATCGAGAAGGAGGGCGAACTGGTGATTCGCGCCCCGCATCTCACGGACGATGAGTTCTACGAATTCTGTCAGCGTAACCCGCTCCTGCCTATCGAACGCACAAAAGAAAGAGATATAGTAGTCATGGCACCCGCCGACGGATTCACGGATAGTCGCAACAACGAATTCAGTGCGGATTTGACGTTTTGGAATCGCTCATTAGGAACTCCGGGAATCGTCTTCGCGTCATCGGCGGGCTTTACGCTCCCAAACGGGGCGGTACGCTCGCCGGACGCCGCATGGATTTCCGCGACGCATTGGAACGCGATACCAGTAGCCCTGCGTAGCCCCGTGACCCCTTTTTCACACGTCGCTCCTGACTTCGTGGTCGAGATTATGTCACCCTCGGACCGATTGGAAAAAGCACAGGATAAAATGGACGAATATATAACGAATGGGGTCAAACTGGGCTGGCTGATCGACCGCGCCGACCGCACGGTGTATGTCTACCACCCGAACAACCCGGTGGAAACGCTGGACGACCCGGCGACCGTTTCTGGGGACCCCGAATTACCAGGATTGACGGTGATTATGGCGCGGGTCATGCAGGATTCGATTTAGTCCAGTTAACTACTCACGGACTTTTGCCCCGACACACCAGGGTATACACGTACAAACCACCCGCGCGCGAGGAGATTCACCGTAGGAATTTCCTGTTTTGCGAGTTCAAGATTAAGGATTTTCCGCGCCATGTCATCACCTCTTTCCCAACCGCCGCCGCCGCCGTCCGTCGCACAGCCGCTGGGACTCTTCGAAGATCACGCCAACATTGGTTTTGTGCGTCCTCCCGGCTCATGCACCCACAACGCAACACAGCAAGAGTGCCCACGAGAAGGGCGTTGTTTTGGATATTGTTCGCGAAACAATCAGCAAAACCGGACGCTGAGGCAGTTTTATGCTGTTGTGTGTTTAAACACCGAGTAGTTCGCTGATTGCTACCGTCGCATTCGGGGCATGAAGCGGGGAGACGGTGTCGCCGGGGAGATAGGCTCGCGCCGCAAGGAATTCACCGTTCCGGGGATCACGGTACGTTTCGAGCCGCAAGTCACGCAGATTCACGATCCAGTACTCGGAGATATTTGCCGCCGCGTAGTCAGCGGCTTTGATGCCCCGGTCTTTCTCCAGGGTGCTGTCCGCGATTTCGACGACAAGCCGGGTGTCCTCCGCAGTCGGGAATCGGCGGCGAAATTCGTTCGAATCTCCCGCACAGACAGTGACATCCGGTTGAGGGACCGAGTTTCCTCCCGTGGATAGCGGCTGCTCCGTGCGGACCACAAAGCCGTCGCCGAATGCCGTTTTAAGCAGATCGGCGACAGGGTTGACGGTGCCTGCATGAAATGGTCCCGGTGGTTCCATCGGAAAAAGGTCGCCCCCAATCAGTTCCAGTTCCGTATCTTCAGGAAAAAAGCCGGTTAATGCGAGTCGACGGAACTCGTCATAAGTCCACTGGTAGCGCGGCAACTCGAACGTTTTTTGAGAAATTGGGGCGAGCGTCGTCATAAAACCAAACTCCTTTGTCCCAGATTATACCGCCCTCGCCCCGTCCCCAAAACCGCCTGTTACCGCTTGATGTTGTAGAACGAACCCAAACCCTCGAACAATGCCGTGTCGCCCAGTTCTTCCTCGATACGGAGCAGTTGGTTGTACTTCGCGACACGGTCGGTGCGGCTCGGGGCACCGGTCTTGATCTGCCCGGCGTTTGTGGCGACCGCGATGTCGGCGATGGTTGAATCCTCGGTCTCGCCGGAGCGGTGTGAGATGATCGCGGTGAATCCGGCGCGTTTCGCCATTTCGATGGCGGCGAGCGTTTCGGTCAGCGTGCCGATCTGGTTTACTTTGACCAGAATCGAGTTACCGCATTTTTCCTTGATACCGCGCGAAAGCCGTTCGGTATTGGTGACGAACAGGTCATCGCCGACGAGTTGTACTTTGCTCCCGATGGCGGCGGTCAGTGCCTGCCACCCTTCCCAGTCATCTTCCGACAGGGCATCTTCCAGCGAGATGATCGGGTAGTTGTTGGCGAGATCCACCCAGAATGCGACCATTTCGTCCCGCGTCTTCAGGATGTTCGACTTCCAGAAATAGTACTTGCCTTCTTCGCCTTTGGCTTTCGCTTCCTCGTACAGTTCGGTACACGCCGGGTCCATCGCCAGCATGACTTGTTCGCCCGCTTTATATCCTGCTTTATCAATGGCTTGCAGGATGTAGTCCAACGCCTGCTGGGTCGAGGACAGGTTGGGCGCGAAGCCGCCTTCGTCGCCGACCGAGGTGTTCAATCCCGCACCCTTCAGGATGCCTTTGAGCGTATGAAAGATCTCGGTGCCCATTTGCAGGGACTCGGAGAACGACGACGCCCCCACCGGCATGACCATAAACTCCTGAAAGTCAACCGTGGAGTCGGCGTGCTTGCCACCGTTGAGGATGTTGAGCATGGGCACCGGCAGTTGTCGGGCGGACGCCCCCCCGATGTAACGGTACAGTGGCAACTGCACCGCTTGTGCGGCGGCTTTCGCCACGGCGAGCGAGACGCCGAGGATGGCGTTCGCGCCGAGCTTGGATTTATTCTCGGTGCCGTCCAGTTCGATCAACAGTTCGTCAATCGCGACCTGCTCCAGTGCTTGCATTTCGACCAGTTCCGGCGCGATCTTGTCGTTCACATTTTCCACGGCTTTGCGAACACCCTTGCCCCCGAACCGGGTCTTGTCGCCGTCGCGCAGTTCCACGGCTTCGTAAGCCCCGGTGGACGCGCCGGACGGCACAGCAGCGCGCCCCATTACGCCGCTCTTCAAATATACCTCGACTTCGATAGTCGGGTTGCCGCGCGAATCTAAAATCTCGCGGGCGATAATGTCGTCAATAGTGGTCAGCGTACTCATTTTGCGGTTTTCCTCTTCGGGCGGTGGCGTTTATTGGCGTTTCTATTCCCGCACACGTTCGCCGGACGAAGCGTCTCGCGCATTATAGCACCGGCAGTGGCGTATGGTCAATGGCTTTTGCCCTCTTCCCATTTTAGAGGGAGGGGAGCAAACACAAGAAAGGGAAGGGGATTTACCGTGTCCTCTTCTGGGTTTCTATTCCATGCCACACCGTGAGGGGTATAATATGCGCATGACACCTGCCGAACTTCGTCTTCTATTCCCATCCGCGCAAAAAAGTATCCATCTGAACCACGCCGGTACATCGCCGATTGCGACGCCAGTCGCCGAAGCGGTGCAAGCAGTGCTCTCCGACCTACAAAGCGCGAACCCGCTCACCGCGTACATGAACGCTATGAAACAATCCGACGATTTGCGCACGGCTTGGGGGCACATGCTTCGAACCTCGCCAGACAACCTCGCCGTGGTCAAAAACACCTCGCACGGTTTAACCATCATCGCACAGGGAATCCCTTTCCGCCCCGCAGAGAATGTCGTCGTCGCCGCGAACGAGTACCCATCCAATGTGTACCCGTGGAAGGCACAGGAAATGCGCGGCGTCAACACACGTCTGGTCGCGCCGCAAGTGGACGGGTATGTATCTGAGGACGATCTGGAGGCGGCTTGCGATCTGCAAACCCGTGTCTTAGCCGTGTCGTGGGTGCAGTGGGGGACCGGGCAACGAATGGATCTGGAGCGTCTCGGCGCGTTCTGTGCAGCACGGGGTATTTTGCTCGTCGTGGACGCCGTTCAGGGCTTCGGGGCGTTGCGCCTCGATCTGTCGCAACTACCGGGCGTCGCCTTCGCGACCGGGGGTGGGCACAAATGGCTCCTGTCCCCCGGCGGCGTCGGCTTCCTTTACGTGCGTCCCGACCTGCTGGAAACTATGCTCCCGAACAACGTCGGTTGGAACTGGGTCGCCAAACCGATGGCGTGGGAGGCGTCGCAGTGGGGGACGCCGAAACCGACCACCGCCCGATTCGAGGAAGGTACGCCAAACATTCTGGGACTTGCGGGGATGCTGGCGTCGGTGAATCTGCTCGAATCAGTCGGCACGGACGCCGTGGAAGCCCGCGTCCTCGAACTGGCGGCGCACACACGGCGGCGATTGGTAGAACGCGGGATGCACTATGTTTCGCCCCACGGTCCCGACGTTCGCTCCGGAATCGTCGCCTTTCGACATCCAGCCATTTCGAACGACGCCGTGGAAGCGAAACTCGCCGAGTCGAACGTCATTTGTGCGGTACGGTGCGGCAACGTCCGGTTCGCACCGCACGCTTACTCGACAGAGGGCGATATTGATGTCGCGGTCGCCGCGATTCCGTAGCGTTTTCGTGCACCCAACCTCAAATTCTGGGGGTTGGGTGCACGAAACGCTATTTCGCGGTCTTATCGGGTGGGGGGAGCGGAATATCGCGCTTAGGTACCGGCGACGATTCGCCCAGGACTTTGCGCACCGCGCCGGTCGCGTCGCGCTCATCCCGCGCCTCGAAAATGCAGAAAACGATCTCTGCGAATGGCTTGTGATGCTTCAGAACCGTTTCCGCCAGAGCGGTCGTAGACGATTCGATGCTCAGACCGGGATAGGTACCGAGCGGGATACACACCGACTCCGCCCCGTCTTTACGAGCGGCCAGCAACGCTTGCCCGATAAATCGTTTCAGTACATCCACCTTGATGGGCTTGTTGCTTTCGTAAACAGCGACATGATAGATTTTACCGACTGCGAGGGTTCCGGCTTCGGTCGCTACCACCTTGCCAAGTCCGACCGGCGCGATCTTGTTCGCCGCCGCCGGGATCGTATCGCCGCCCGCGTTTTTGACCTGCGAGGGGATACCGAACCGCATCTCCAGTCGGGTTCCCGTCGGCAAGATCAGCGCGTGCGCGTCGGGCAGTTTGGACGCCGGGCAGGTGCGCAGGATGATCTTTGTGTCGCCGATAGCCCAGGTGGCGATGTCGGTGACTTTGTGCAGCCTGTACGAAATGAACACGCAGTAAGTAGCGCAGAACGCCATCGCAGCCGGGTTCATCAGGTAAAACGTCGGCGACATGCCCGGCAGTAACTTGAGGTTCAGCCGGTCGTTCAAAACGGCGAGCCCGACGGCGATCAGACCGATGACGATTCCGCCCTGCCAGACACGCGCCCCGGTGAGTATCTCGCGCCGCACCATGACGCCGTAAGCGATGAAGACGGCTAATATAGTGAGTAGAAACGGCAGTTGCGGGAGTATAGAATTCGGGTTCATGTGAAGCAATTATACCGCGTTGGGTGCTTCGGACCGTGAACGGTCCGAAGCACCAACTTATCCCCGGACAACGCCCGGAAACTTCGCCGCAGTCAGGTTCGCGCCGGGGAAGACTTTGTTTAGTCCCGCCGCGTTGCCGCACCGTTTGGCGAGGATTTCGGCGAGCACCACGCGGTAGTCCGTCATCACGCGCAGGTCGCCGGGTTCTTCCAACTGCCCAGGTTTTAAGCCGGGCCAGTCCCCGTGGACCTTTCCGCCGTTTACATTGCCGCCCCAGACAAACATCGCCGACGCCCGTCCGTGGTCCGTACCGAGACTGCTGTTTTCCACCACGCGCCGTCCGAACTCGGTTTGCACGATCACAGTCACGTGGTCGCGGTCCTTGCCCAGATCCTGCGCAAACGCTGCGAGTGACTTCGCTACGTCGTCTAATTGGAGGGCGAGCCACCCGGTCGCGCCGCCCTGCCCGACGTGCGTGTCCCATCCGCCCCGATCCAGGAACGCCGCCTCCAACCCGACGCCCGCCTTGACCAGGCACGCCGTTTGTTTCAAGCCGTCGCCCAAACCTGTTGCCGGGTATGTCGCGCCGTTCGCCGGTTTATAGTTCGCCGGGTCGATCTTGCGCAGGGTTTCCATTGCCGCAATCGTCTCACGTCCGGCGATGGACACGGCATCGGGACCGGTCGCATACATGGCGTGGAGCGCGGTTTCTAATTCGGGTCGCGGCGTTTTGATCTGCAAATCGGACAGCGAGTTCACCGCCGTCGCCGAAGTCGCGCCGCGCAGAGTGTCCGGCATGATCGTCCCGAAAGCCACCGCGCGGAGCGGCGACGCCGAACCGGGCATTGTGTCGAAGTGCCGTGCCAGCCAGCCCCGCGCCTCGCGCCCGGCTTCCTTGTATTCGCCGCGCTCCATCGTCGCCATCGCCTCGAAATGAGAACGGGTTTGATCGCCGGAGCCGACCGCGTGTAAGACAGCGAGGGTGCCGTCTTTGTAAAGCGGGAGAAGCGGCGATAGTGCCGGATGCAAGCCGAAAAAGCCGTTCAAGTCCAGCGCGGAACCGGCGTTGCCCTTTTTCGGCGCGGCGAGCGCGAGCGTCGGGCGGGCTTTAAAATATTCATCCTCGCCGTACGGCACGACGAGTGACAAGCCGTCCGCCGCACCGCGCAGGAAAATATTCACCACAACATCGCGCCCCGTTCCCAACCGCTTCGGCGCGACCGTGACCTGCGCCAGTGCCGAACGGTTCCCTGCCCACGTCGCGAGTGCGGACGCCAGCGCGATCCCCGCCCCGGCTCCTAAAACCGCGCGCCGGGTGATTCTGCTTGGTCGTTCCTGCTCACAAAGATTCCAATCGTTCATGGTATTGCTTTCTTTATCGCCACTGAAACCCCGGCGCACAAAGTGCGAGTGCCATCGCCTCCGCGCCGGATTTCGCCGCTGAGATCGCCTTCGCCACGGTAGCGTCCGGGGGGGCTCCCATCACTGTTGTCGCCAATGCTTTCCGGTCTTTCATTTTCGTGAACTCTTCCGGGAGCGTGGTTTGCTCGATCTGTCCGGCAGTCAGCGCGAACGCGAAGTTCCAGCGGGCCAGGAGTGAACCGGTCCAGGACGCCGTTTTTTCCGGGTAGCCGTCCGGCATGGGCCATTCGAATAACGGTTGCCCGATGTTGCGCAGATACCCCTGCACATCCGCGCCCGCATCGGTGTCGGCATTCGTGGCACGAAGGGCGGAAACCACGTAGTCCCACGGGCGTTTCAGGATCGGCGGCGCGGCGGCTAAATCGTCCGCCAGGAGCAAGGGGCGCAGCATGGCGGCGATATCGCCGCCGGTCTTCGTGTAGATTATCGTGAGGCGGTCTACCCACGTTGCTTCGTCTTCGTCGCCCCGGAAATGGCGCACCAGTTTGCGGGAAATGAAGCGTGCTGTGGACGGGTGCTTCGCGAGAATCGCTAATACCGTTTCACCGTCCTTGATCCCCCCGCCCGCCGGGATCGTTTCGCCGAGCACTGTTTTCGCGCCGTTGTCGTGTTTCTCCGGCACGAAGCGGAACGTCCCGCGCTTCTGGTAGAACCGCTCCTCGACGCCCCAACCTGTCAGGCACCGGGCGACCTCCTGAACGTCCTTCTGGGAGTAGCCGCCCCCGACGCCGAGTGTATGTAATTCCATGATCTCGCGGGCGTAGTTTTCGTTCGCGGTGCCGTTCATGCTGCGCTGGTTATCCAGATAGCCCAGCATGGCGGGGGAGCGCGCCGATGCTTGCAACAGATCGGGGAACCGCCCCAGGGCGTGCGTCCGCACTACGTCGCCCTGATCCGTGTTCAGGTAATACGTCAGATGTGTGGTCGCATACGCCTCGCCGAAATCAATCACTTTCGGACCGTAGATATTGAAATGATCGCCCCAGAATGCCACCATGCGCTCGCGCAGTTGCCACTTGCTATACACGGCACGCAGAAGCGCGGCTTGCGTCAACGCTTCCCGGATCCTCGCCTCGGGCCAGTCGCGCTGTTCATACGTCGAAAAATGAAGCGGCTCGATACCAGCAAGCCGGTACAAAAGCCCTGGCGTCTCGCCCCCGGCATCGTCGCCATTCTTGCCGCCGGTGAGTGCGCCAAGTCCCAACCCGATCAGCGACGGAACCCCGGTCGATTTCGGGGCACGGAGTTGCTCCTCGACCCATGCCGCATGTCCCATCGAAGCGAGTCGGTTTAGATCACCGGGCGCGGGACCATAGGCAGCGCGGTTCAGGAGCCGGACTACGGCAGACGGGGAGTCAGTGGTCAGTGGCGAGTGGTTCGTGGACAGAGAAGACCCGGCTGGTTCGGCGGGCGACTGACCGCCACTGTCCGCTGACTCCCGCGCTTTCACTACCCGTTGCCCTACGCGCCCGCAACCGGTACCCGCGACCAATGCCGCCGCCGCACCCGCGAGTGTCAAATAATCACGTCGGTTCATGGAATGACCTTACCTTCTACATTTCAGCAGCGGCAGCGACCGGGATCGCTTGCGGCTCGGACTGGGGTGCGGTCTGCTTTTTGGTGCGCATCGCCGTGAAGCCTGCTCCCAGAGAGGCGAACAACGCCGCCGGCATCAGAAAGAACCAGCCGATGATCGGGATCAGACCGGCGGCGACCGCGAGAGCCGCGCCGCGTGTGGTCGCGGAAAGAGGTGAATAACGGGCGTCCAGTTCGCGCAATCGGACGGCGATAGCGAGAGCGAGACCCGCCGACCCGAGCACCGCGACGGCAAGCGCGGCGGCGAGAATCGCGAACCCGAGTGCGGCTATGGGACCGCCGCGTCCCATGAGTACCACGCTAAGTGTGCCGGAAATAAGCGCGACGAGTGCACCGATGCCGATCTGTTTGCCAGGGGTATCGGTGAGAGCATTCGCCGCCATCTGGGCGCGGCGCGAAAAAACAACGGTGAATGCGACAATGCCCGCCCAGAGGGTGACTACTGTCACCACAATCAGCAGGGTTATCGCCAGTACATCGCCAAACGTCATCGGGGGTCGCCTCCTTGCGCGACGGGTGTTCGGTTTTAAGGACGGTATTCAGGAGCGATTGGTTCGTTGATGCGAAGTATCGCCCGGTATGCGTTATGGACACGCAGGAAAAGAGATTGGTTACAGGATGGCGCGAAAAAATCAAACAGGGATTTTCGATCCGGCATCTGTACCTATTATACCTTGCGTCAGGTATCCTGCTGGGGAAAGGTGCGCCGCATGTCCTCCGCGAATCCGGTACAGAACTTTTATGATACGTTCGCCGATCGCGAATGGGCACGGCTCGACCGCGCAAACGACGGCGTTATCGAGCGTGAACTGCACATTCGCGCCTTCCGGGAGTTTCTGCCTCCCGCGCCGTGCCGCGTGCTCGACATCGGGGGCGGTCCGGGGCGTTGGGCAGTCTGGCTCGCCGAACGCGGCTACCGGGTGACGCTCGCCGACCTTTCGCCGCACTTGATCGAGATCGCGAAGACACGTATCGCCGAAGCCCCCGAATCGGTACAGGCAAATATCGAGGACATGCTTGTCGCCGACGCCCGCGACCTGTCCGCTTTCGCGTCGGAGTCGTTCGACGCCGTGTTATCCCTTGGACCGTTCTATCATCTGACGGACGCGGACGACCGAGAAATAGCCGCGCAAGAGGCGGCACGGGTTTTGCGCCCCGGCGGGCGACTGTTCGCGGCGGCGATGCCCCGACTGTTCTTCCTGCTCGCCGTCGCGTTCGAGCGGGAGCGTTCCGGACCGTTCGCATCGGTCGCGGGAACTCTAATAAACGATGGCGTTTACCACGACACGCGGCCGGGGCGATTCACCAGCGCGTACTTGTTTCGCCCCGAGGAGATCGCGCCCTTCTTCGAGGGCTTCGGGTTTCGAACGAAGCGACTGATGGCGTCGGAGGGGATGCTCGCCACGGTGCAGACCGAGGTCGCCGCGCTCGCCGAACGCGACCCTGCCGTTTATACGCAGCTGCTTGACATGGCGTATGAAAACGCCGCCGACCCTTCTATTCTGGGACTTGCGGCACATCTGCTGTACATCGCCGAAAAGCGAAGCGCGGACGAGAAAACGTCGTGGTGGGTCACGGGCGCAGGAAATGACCCAGCGTAAAGGAGGCACATGATGCGATTCACCTTTCCCGACATAGATACCGATGCCCACCCGAAGGCGACCCGTCAAGCGTTCACCAAACTGCACCAGGTCATTCAGGAATCGTGGCGGAATTATAACGATGCGTTGCGCCCCTTGCTCCCATCCCCTTTGAACCGCTTGCTCGACTTCAACTTTCAGGATAGCCCCCTCGCCACCGTGCGCTGGTACGGGGAAACGAAAACTCTCACCCTGCTCCTGTGGGAGGGACCGCGCCTCGCGAACGAATACTTTCCCTGGTACCTGACGTATCACGACGTGGAAATGAGTCCCGCGACCCGAAGATTGCTGGCATACCTCGCGGAAGATTCGGGTGACGATGTGGCGAACCATGAGGTAGACCTGATCACGTTGGATAGGGTGCCGGTCTTTGTTCATCGCATCCTGTGGCACACCGACTTCAGTGAAACGAAGGAACTGGAAATACGGTTCTGCCGCTTCGAGTGGGAGATGGGACCGCAATCGATGACGAAATATAGTGTTTACCACCAAGACAACGTCGGCATAGAACAACTGGATACCGAGGCGTAATGCTGACTATATTGTCCAGTCCGCGAACAGCAGTCCTGGTATTTTACCGAAGTCGCGGGTATTTCGTGTTAGAAGAGTCGTCCCATGTGCCAGTACAATCGCGGCGATTCGCGGATCCTTCATACCAACTTTGTTTTTCACTATCTGTTTGAGCGAAACAAATTGTGCATCGGCGCGGGCGTCATACTCAACGACTGCGATCCCCGAGAAAAAGGTGAGGTTTTCCTTCTTGGCGTCAATCTCTGCCAGCACTTCCTCTGCCATTTCACTTCCTGCATGAATGCCGAAAAAACGATCCAGAAAATCCGGGTGGGTGCGTCCGATAATGCCAGAGCGTCCGCCGTTCCCACCGTTATTCCGCGCCTTGAGTTCCGCGAGTTCGGCGTCTATAACGCTACGCGCCCTTCTAACGTTGCTGCCGCCATAATCCATTACCGCCCCTTGCTCTGAGGTCTATTATATCCCGCTGTGGTATCCTATCGTCACGTATTCCACCCATTTCACGAAAGACAGTACCGAACTCATGATCGAACCTGGCGGCTATGTCCGCGACCTTTTGACTGGCACACCCGGCGCGAGTGCCGTGGCGCACGGCTGGGTGAAAACGCGCCGCGATAGCAAAGGTGTGACGTTTATCCAACTCTCCGACGGTTCCTCGTTCGCCGATCTCCAGGTCGTAATCGACGCCGGAACCATCCCCGACGACGTGCTTTCCGGCGCGACGACCGGGGCGTGTTTGCGCGTTTCCGGCGAACTGGTCGCGTCGCCCGGTGCCGGGCAAGCCGTGGAACTGAAATGCGCCGCAATGGAAGTGCTGGGTACGGCGGACCCGCAAACCTACCCCCTGCAAAAAAAGGGGCATACGATGGAGTTTTTGCGCGAGATCGCGCACCTGCGCCCACGCTCCAACACGTTCGGTGCGGTGTACCGGGTCCGGTCCGCGCTGGCGTTCGCGGTGCACAAGTTCTATCAGGAACGCGGATTCGTGTACCTGACCGCGCCGCTGATCACGACCAGCGACGCCGAGGGTGCGGGCGCGATGTTCGGGGTTTCGACGCTGGACATGATGAACCTGCCGCGCACCGACAACGGAGCAATCGACTTCGCCGAGGACTTCTTCGGCAAGCGGGCGCACCTCACCGTCTCCGGGCAGTTGGAAGCCGAGATCTTCGCGCTGGCGTTCACGAACGTCTACACGTTCGGTCCGACGTTCCGCGCCGAAAACTCGAACACGCCGCGCCACTTAGCCGAGTTCTGGATGATCGAGCCGGAGATGGCGTTCTGCGACCTGGACGGCAACCGCAAGTTAGCCGAGGAGTTCCTGAAATACGTGATCCAGTACGCACTGGACAACTGCGCCGCCGATTTGGAGTTTTTCAACAAGCGCATTGACGACACGGTGCTGAAAACGCTGGAGAACGTCGCCACGTCCGATTTCGCGCACATCACGTACACGGAAGCGATTGCGATTCTGG
>JACMIS010000089.1 GCA_014381035.1 Armatimonadota bacterium | reverse complement strand
GCCGTCAATCGCCTCGATTTCGGCGATACCTGACTTCTCCCACACGCCAGGCGCGGCGACGGTGCCCCATGCCGCGTCGTTCCACGTCGCGGTGTGCCACTCTTTTGCGACAGCCGCGACGCCGGGGTCGTCATAATTTCCCTGCGGCGACCCGGCGGCTTTGTACGCGGCGAGTTGCGCATCGTACCGCTCCTGCGCGGCGTCGCGCTTCGCTTTCTCCTCGGGATTGTCCGGGGCGTCGAGTAGTGCCAGTTCCGATTTCGGGAACCCGGTGGCGAGAAGCGTCGCGCGGCTGGTCCACGCCTGAATGCGCGTCCCGCCCCAACTGGTGTGGATCATCCCGATGGGTACCTTGCGGGTTTCGCGCAGTGCTTTGGCGAAGTAGTACCCGACCGCCGAAAAGCCGCCCGCCGTGCTCGGCGCGGCGGACTGCCATTCGCCGCCGTCCAGATCCGTCGCCGGTTTGGGCAGGGGGCGTTTCGGCACCGTGAACATACGTAGCGCGGGGTCGTTCGCCGCCTTCGCTTCCGCTTCGCCGTTCTCCGCGCTCCAGAGCGACCACTCCATATTCGACTGCCCGGAACAGACCCACACCTCGCCGACCAGAATGTCCTTGACGGCGACGGTGTTTTTCGCGCCGGAAACGGTCAGCGTCGCGGGGGTCTCGCTCGGCTTTTCGGCTTTCAATTGAACGCGCCATTTGCCGGTCGCGTCGGCGGTCGCGGTCGCTTTCTGATTCTTGAACGACACGGTCACTTTTTCGTCCGGCTCGGCGGTCCCGTACACCGGGATCGGCGCGGACGCCTGCAAAACGCAACTATCCGAGAACAGACGCGGCAGGGCGACATCGGCGCGGGCGGCGGATGCGGTCGCGGTTACGGCGGCGGCACCGAGTGCCGCGTAAAAAAATCGTTGTTTCATGGTTTGTTAATGTTGTTCGGTGCGCTGCATGGCAACGCGGGTGAATCACGCCGTCCGTTTCGGTCGGTGTATCGCCGCGCCCGTTTTCGGGTGATGAATCACCGTTGCCGCACGGCAACCGACATACCATTCGCCAATCACGGCGCGATCACCTCGTAATACAGCGTCGCCGACCCGTCCGGCGCGAGCGTGGACAGTTCGAGCACGGCGGAATCCTTCGTCGCCTTGATCGCCAGCGGCGCGACACGCTTCCCGGTCGTGTCGAGGCGATACGCTTTGAGTTTCGCCGCATCGCCACGCTTCAGCGTCACGGTCGCCGAACCGCGCCGCACGAGGTACGGGAGTTCGCCCCACGCTTCGAGCACGCGCCGGTCCGACGAGGAAAACTTCTGGTTCGTGTTCTGTAAATCGGTCAGATGAATAAGGAGGAGACGCTTGCTTGATGCGACTGGCTTACCATCTACCGATGACACGGAGATGGCTGCGTTGGTGCCCTGAATATTGGCGGTAAAGTCTCCGGTGCTGTGCGCGGAGTCATTTTCCGTTTCTTGAGCGATGATTGCCTGTGTCATCGGCGTAAGCAGAGCAACAAGAGTATCCGCGCCGAACAAGAACATCTGTTGCGTGTCCGAGATTCGTTGCAGGTTGCCATCCGATTTATTCATTCCCGTGAGTCTACCTGTAGTACGCAGGGCGTTAACCGCTGTGTCTGATGTGTCGCCGAACTCCTTGTCGCCGCCCGATTTGAGTAAAACGCCTGTTCTGGTTATTTGTGTGATGGACCTGTAGTTGGGTAGTTTCGGCAGGACATTCCCGGTCCGCGTCAGCTCTTTCGGGTCTACTCCGGCAACAACCGTGTTCTTCGCCACTTTCACGTCGCCGCGCAAAAACAGCAGAATCCCCGTCCGCTCAGAGGCTTGCCGCAGGGGGTCCTGCGCCATGTTGAAGTAGTCGGCGGGGCGCGGGGCGATCACCGAGTCGCGCCCGTGCGAGTAGGCGAACCGCCAGATCGCGTCCCAGTCCTGCAATGCCGACACCGCGCCCATGATCAAACCGCCCTCGGCGCGGAAGCGGTTCGGGAACACGTAGTCCCACTCCGACACGGTGAACGGCTTGCCGTAAAGCCGCGTCATCGCCACCGCGTCCGGTCCCGCACCGCCCGCCGCTACCGCCGAACTGTTGCCGCTCCAGCCGGTCGAGGGCAGACCCCACGACGTGCCCAGGAAACTCGGGTGGTCCCAGTAGAAGTGGTTGTCCACGAAGTCGAACGAGTCGCGCGTCGCCATGAACGCCGGGGTTTCCG
>JACMIS010000675.1 GCA_014381035.1 Armatimonadota bacterium | reverse complement strand
CTGCCGCGTACCCAGACGACGGAGCGTCGCCGGTTCGGCTGTCCCGCGTGCAAAACTTCCGTCTACTCGTTCATAAACCCGGAGGCGGGAGAATACGTGCCGTGCGCCACGTCGTACCCGGACGGGGCGATCCAGGCGCACTGGTATCACCGGTCACTCGGCACTTGCGTCGTTTGCAACGCGACCGCGTTCGCCGCGTTCAAGACGAGGTGGCACGCGGCGAATGAGGCGACGGGGGTAGTCGCACCGGCATTACTGGGCGGGAACATGCAAGTGTCACGGGCGACCCAACCCCGCGACCGGCTCGATGACCTGCCCGCGCCACTGGCTAATCGTATGCGCTTTTTCTTCCGCACGCCGCGCCAGGACGACCCGCTCACGGAGATGTTTCTGGTCGAGCGCGCCCAGAAAATCCGCGAGCAACTGTCGGTATCGGGTCACGGAGACGCCCGCCGGTGCTGGGAAGACGCGATCACCGAAGCATGCCGCCAAAAGGGGTTGGACCCGATACTCGGCCTGTGTATCAACCACCGTTGGTACCTGATGGATCTCGCGAAAGGGCGGACGTCCCCGCCGGGTTATGAGACCGACTGCATGACGACCGAGAGCATTGCTGCGGCGTTGCTCTCCCCGACGATCCTCCCGTCTGGCGTCACGCCGGTATCGCGACACGGCGCAGTCCGCATCGGTCCGCTGGCGGAAAACAACGGGGGAATCTGGCGGATCACCGATACCGGGTGGCAATATCTGCAGTCATGCCGTGATAGACAGGCGCGGGAGGGCTGGTTCATGCGCGAGGACTTTTCGGCTATGGATCAGGCGCAACCAGGTGTCGGCGTTAAAGAAGGCAGTCCGAGTTCCGGCGTGAATACGAAGACAGATGAAGACGCCACGGACGATAACACCGTCTGCTCCCGGTTCGGCACGTTGCAAGACAACGACTATAAGGATATGCCGATCAATATCAAACGACGCCTGGAGAAGTCGGTCCGGGCGCATATGTCTGACAAAACGGGGTACCAAATTTCCGCGAACATCTGGCGTTTGGCAGAGAACGTCGCGAAGTTTTACGGCGAACGCCAAGGGGCGGCGGGTGATACAGAGAGTACGTTCCGCGCGTGGGAAGAGGCACTCAGCAAAGCGTGTCAGGCAGAAGGCATACCGGTTCTAAAATAAACAGGAAGTTCGTGCTTCCCTCATCCCTGCCGAAAAGGCAGGGACGAGGCACTGCAGGGCGCATCGTAAATCGAAACCGATCAGTCTTGCCTTGCAACGTGTAAACCAATCACTACCGCTCAGGGAGTCGCCTGTTGATATACGTTGACAGTTCGGGATGCACCCCGCTGTTCTTCATGTGTGCCAGTAGCCCGCCTCGACCGTTACGCAGTACCCACTGGCGGCAGCGTTCTTCAAACTGTTCGATGGTAGTTCCGTGCGCCCGTGCCCACTCGTGCGCCTCCGCTGAGGGGAGGTGAACGGTGTCGGGGCGACCGGGCTGCTTGACACCGGGGCTACCGCCCACCGGCGCGAATTGCCCCGTCGCACCCCCGACAACCCCACTGCCGAAATCCTGGAGACCTTGACCAATTGCTCCTCCCACCGTTGATACGGCGTCCGCCACGCCGCGAAGTCCCCATCCTCCGAACTCACCAAGGTTACGCATCAACGACTGCGCACATATCCGCCGGACATGAGCCGCCAGCGCGTCCGCTTCCGAGTTCCGCCCTACCCGGTCGAGCCGCTTCGCCTCCTCAGCGAGTGAAAGGGCATTATGAAGAGTCGGGGGGACAGAAGTAAAGGTTTCGGTGGTGATGGCTTCCATACCATTAACTTCGTGAT
>JACMIS010000088.1 GCA_014381035.1 Armatimonadota bacterium | reverse complement strand
GGAGCATCGTCCACCGCGACCGGCACACTCCCCGCCGCTTACGACCCGGCAACCGGCGTCCGTCCCGCGATCCTGGCGGACTATTTCGATCCCGCGATCACCACGATCCAAAACACGTCGAGCGGCGGTACCGTGCCCCTGACTGCGGCAGTGCGCATCGCAGGGACGGCGACCACGGCAGGCGCGTCACCCACGGTCCGTTACCTGACAATGGCACCCGGCTCCCAACTAAACACCGGCACCGAACGCTTGAAAATCACCGAGGGTACGGTGTTCGTCGAAGCGGGCGGGACTGCAACCGTCACCGGCGGGATTTACAAGGACGGGGGCTCTTCACTCAACCTGATCACCATCGGCGATCTGTTCGTGGATGGCGGCTTGTCGGCGTCCTACTCCACAGTTCAGAAATTAGGTGCCGGAACTTTGACGCTGGCGAACACGTCTTTCCCCACATTTCGGACCGGCAATATTCACGTGCTGGACGGCAGGTTGAACGTGACGAACTCGCAGTCGCTGTCGGATGGCGCACGGGTAAACGTCAAAGTCGGCGCACGGGCAGATTTTGCTTCCGGTATCACTGCCCGACTGTACGGGCTTGATGGGGAGGGACAAGCCACCATCGGTGATAACAGCTATCTGACTGTGACCAACGATGCGGGCATTACGCATCTCACCCTCGGGCAGAGCACCACGCTTCGACTGCTAAAACCCGGTTTGCCCACGACCCTGCAAACCGGTCCCGAGAGCAACGTCGTGCTGGCAGGTTTCGAGAATCGCGCCTCTTCCGGCGTGATTTCCGGCGGGACCAGTCTGCGCCTGGACTTCGGACCGCGCACCAACGCCAGCCCGTATCTGGAACTGTCCGGTGTCAACACCTACACCGGTACGACGCACATCGGCTCGACAATCGCCCCGTTATCACCAGCGAAGATCATCCTGGCTGGTACGGATGGTGCCTTACTGGGAACATCTTCCATTCTAATAGATTCGCTCGCCCGACTGGAACTGAAAAATTCCTACGCCAGGAACGACAACCGCGTCGGCGATGCGATCCCGATCACGCTTCGTAACGGCGGTTTAGCCTATTACGCCCCGGAAATAGCCACCGGAACGACGCAATACGAGATCCTGGGCGATTTGACACTGAGCGGTACCCCGTCTCTTGTTGCGGGGGCATCGCCGCCGTTCTTCGGTACTCCCGGCGATGTCGACAATGTCATGCTCTCGTTCGGCACATTGGTTCGTCCTAACAATGCCCTGCTGTCATTGCAACCGACAGTGACGGGAAAAACAGTGTTCGGCGGGAGCGGGACAAACAACCGGGTCAACGTCCGGTTTGCGGGCGGTATTTCCGGCGCGAACGCCGCAGTCGCCGATCCGCTGGGACCGGTCGGCGGTCAGAATCAAGCGATCCTGCCGTGGGTAGTCATCACGGACAAGGCGTTCGACCGCCTCAATGCGCCGAGCGCGTACACGCTCGCGACCTATGACCCCCTGACCGGCGTCAATGCTCTTACCGCCGGTAGCGCGACCGACTATCATCTGGTGACCACCGCACTGGGTGCGAATCGGAACAACTTCATAAATGTATCCACTGCTTCCATCACACTGACCGCCGCTTCCCCGGTCCAGATAAACGCACTGGCGGGCAAGGGTACACTCACCCTCGGTGGCGACGGCGTACTTTCCGTGAATAGCGGTTTGATCGCTTTGCCCCGGCTTTCCCTGTTCGGCTCCAGCATCGACTTCGGAACGGCGCATGGTTCTATCTATGGTTCGTTCTCGATCTTCGGGCGCGACGGGCAGAATTACGGTGCCGCGCAGTTGCGCGGGTCGAACGGGATTTCGTTCCACTCGCACGATCCGAGGAGCATTTTCGACCTGAATAACCTGACCGGACACCCCTTTACCGGCGGCTTGACGGCAAGTAACGCCACGGTTCGTTTCAGTAACGACGATGAACTGGGAGCAAGCGGGGGCGCAGTATTGCTGGAAGGAGGAAATCTGGAATACTCCGGATTATCCTCGTACACGCTCCCCGCCAACCGCGTGATCACCGTAGGGAACGCAGGCGGGAGCATCGGCAATGCGCGACAGGCGGGGGGAGTCTTCACGATCTCGGCTCCCGTCTCCGCGTCGGGTCCGCTACACATTCTGGGGAATATAACGGCAGGGAGCGGCGTAACGCTCGCGGGTGGCGGAACCGTCGGCGATCTTCTGGTCGGTGGCAATGTCACTCTCGGCGGTACACTGAACCGCACCGGCGATCTGATTCTGGATGCGGTGTATGACCTTTCTGGCGAGTCCGTATCCCCGATCTCGTATGACACCGATCTCAGTATCCTCACCGACGCCGGGTATGGCATCACCCAATACAACTCACCCGCGAATCTCGGGGACGGTGCCGGGAAGAACATTCTGGTGCGCCGTACCTCGGTGTTGAAACCGACAGCGACCAACACGCTACAAAGCAACTTTTACGGTGAATGGGGCTATGAGCCCAACACGATCACTGCCTATTCGCCGACACTCGCGTTCAATATCGGCGCGGGAATCACACAGACCCTTTCCGGCGTGATCAGCAATAGCGGACCCCGTTCGCAAGATGACAAGGCACTGAGTCTGGGCAAGTACGGTTTGGGCACGCTGACGCTGACGAACGCGAACCAGTTCACCGGCGGTTTCACCATGAACGAGGGACTGCTTGTGCTGGCGGGTGCGGGTCAGGCGCAAGGCAATGTTCTGTGGGACGGGCTCAGCGTCGCAATGACAAACGGGTTCGGGGATGCTACTTTCCGCCTCGGGAATG
This sequence comes from Armatimonadota bacterium, assembly GCA_014381035.1. The sequence continues at coordinate 5,606 of JACMIS010000088.1, read as the reverse complement.
CGAATGAGACCGTAGGTTCGATAACCGGGTATGAGAAATCCACCATCGATACCAACGGTTATGACCTGACATTCACCTCTTCCTTCGGCAGTTTCGGCTCCTTCGCCACCTGGCGGGGCAAAACGATGGGGGGGGGGAACATTATCCTCGATTCCCCCGGCGGCGGATGGACCTTGAGCGGTCTGGGGATGCTCTCCGGGGTGAACCTGCGACTGCGCAACGGCACGCTCAACTTTTCGTCGGATGGGTATTCGGACCACCTGTCCGACAACCTGGTTATTTCCGTCGAGAGCGGCGGACGATATAGCGGCACCTTTTCCAGTAGAGAAACCATCAAGAACCTGACCGGCGACGCGGGGAGCATAGACCTGAGCAGCGGGACCAGCCTGACCCTGCTTGACGGCGCGGGCGGGTTCGGAGGCAAACTATCCGGCGGCGGCAGTTTCCGTAAAAACGGTTCCGGGCTTTATACGCTCTCCGGGGACTCCGGGGTGAACTGGTCGGGGGAAACGGTCATGGGCGGCGGGACACTCGCGTTCGGGCAAACCAGCAACCTCGGTAGCACGACCGCGGGGAAACTCAACTTCTCCGGCGGAACGCTGTCGTACACTGGGACCGGCGTCGCCAACCTCGGAGCCCGACTACAAAACTTCGGACGCACGATCATCGTCACCCCCGGCAACCAGTACCTGTTCGACGTCGCGAACGCCGGGGCGGAAGTGATAAACGATTTCACGATGGCGAATCCGACCACCGGTACGGCAGGGTTGGTAAAGACCGGGGCGGGCACGCTGACGCTCGGCGGTAAGAGCACCTACGGCGGGGAAACGGTGATCGAGAACGGCGCGGTTCGTTTGCAGGGCACAAACAACGGTGGAACGAACGCCACCGGCGATGTGCTCCCGAACAACCACATCGTCCGCTTCCAGAGCGGTGCGGGGCAACTCGTCCTCGGGAATGCCGACGAGACCATCGGCAATGTTCTCGGCAATAACTCGGACAGCAACATCGTATTGAACGGGTATGTGCTCACGCTCACCGGGGCGTCGGGCGGATTCGCGGGGGGGATCTCCGGGGGCGGCGGGAGCACACTGGTAATCCAGGGGGGCGGAACGTTCACCATGACCGGTGCCTCGCCCGATTTCGGCGGCACGGTCCGGGTGGACAGCGGATCTCTGGTCGTCAATGGCGACCTCGGTGACGGTTCGGTACAGGTCGTCGGCGGTGAACTGGGCGGCTCGGGTTCTCTGGGGAGCATCGTACTCGATATCGGTACTATCGCTCCGGGGAACAGCATCGGAACGTTCCATGCTACGTCGCTCCTCTGGAATCCGAACGGACAGTTGGCGATGGAGATCGGCGGCTTGATGGAACAATTTGCCGACCTGATAGAGCTTGAGGATGCTTTCAACTTCGCTTCGTCCGGGACCTACCTGGTGAACTTCTTCGATGCCGGGAATCTGCGGACCAACGTTACCTACGATCTGGTGCGCTACCGTCAGGGTGCGAGCAACCGGGGCGACTATGCGGTGAATCTGCAAGCCGTCCCCGATGGGAATACGATCCGCACACTGGAGGGCGCGTTCAATTTCGAGGACCGCGACGGCTACACCTACATGACGTATACGGCAAGCGTGTTCCAACCGGTGCCGGTCTCCCCGATATGGCTCTCGCTCCCGACAGGGGTACTGTTCATGGCACTCTCCGGGATGCGCCGGAAACGCCGTGGTTAGCGGTGGGTGAAACCCCCGCGATCTTTACTTCGCCAGCATTGCCCGCATGGATTGCAACTCGCCCCGCTGCGCTTCGGTCACGGCCGGGTAATCTACCTGGAGTGATCCGAGCGTATCCACGATCACCTGCGAGATAATCAGCCGGGCGTTTTCCTTGTCGTCGGCGGGGACGACATACCACGGCGAATCGTCCGTGCTTGTCTCGGAAAGGCACTCGGCATACGCGCTCTGGTACTCGTCCCAATGCTCGCGCTCCTTCACATCGCCGGTATTGAATTTCCAGTTTTTCTCCGGTTCGTCAATGCGGGCGAGAAACCGCTTCCGCTGCTCCTCCTTCGATAGATGCAGGAAAAACTTCACGACCCGCGTTCCGCTCCGATGCAGATGGCTTTCCATATCCCGTATGGAGCGGAAACGACCCTGCCAGATCGCGTCCGGGATGGCGACTTCGTCGGGCAGGTTCTGGAACCGAAGCAACTCCGGATGAACACGTACAATCAGCACCTCCTCATAATACGAGCGGTTAAAGATCCCGATACGCCCGCGCTCCGGCAAACACACGTAGGTGCGCCAGAGGAAATCGTGGTCGAGTTCGGTACTGCTCGGCTGTTTGAAGTTGAACACCTGACAACCGCTCGGGTTGATGCCCGACATGACATGCTGGATCGCGCCATCTTTTCCGGCGGCATCCATCGCCTGAAAAATCAACAACAGCGAGTAGCGGTTATGCGCGTACATCTTCTCCTGCAAATCGCTCATCTGCTCGACGGACTCGCGCAGGAGTTGCTTGTACTCGTCCTTAGACTTGTAGACCGGTTTGGTTTCGGTCGCCCACCTATCCAGCACAACGGTTTTCCCCTCGGGAACGCGAAAATCGCCGACCGAAATACGTCCTCTTGAATCCATAGATACTGTTCCCATCCGATAAAATAGTTTGGTGTATTGGAATATTGTACCCGAATACCTGGTTTTTGACTGCAGGAATACCAACCAGTCGTAGTGAACAAGAACGCAGTCAACAGTTAATAACAAGGAAAACTGCGATGAAATGGGAGACGCGCTATTCGTCCTCCGAAATGATGTATGTGGAAGTGACCGCGACCGGGGTGCTTTCCTATCTCAACAGCGACCGGGAACGGGCGACCCGTTACTCGTTCGCGCAGGTGCTGGAGGGTGCCGCCGATAACGAAGTGGGGAACGTGTTCGGGAGAGACATTCTCGCCGAACTCAAAACCGTTGCGCAGAAGCACATCGGTGCGCCAGCAAAGCCGTGACCGCGGCGCATAGTATGGTAGTTTTACGGGAGAGGCAAACATGCCCATAGATGGATTAGCCGCCTTCGTGATCGCGGGGCTTCTTGCCTGCGGGTGCTTCCTGGGCATAGTGATCGTTTTGATCTTCGTGGCGGCAAAGCGGGCGCAACAGACCGGACCGCTCCGTCGCCAGCCCGCTTTCTCCCTTAATGCTCTTTTGTGGGTAGGGAGCACCCTCGCACCACTGTTACTGAGTATTTACGCCGCCAGGCGACAGCAATAAGAAAAACCAGCCCCACGTCTTTTTCAGGCACCATTTGCGGACAATCAGCGTAATGAGCTTTGAAATGAAAAGTACTTTAAGTTTTGGGGATGGAAACAGTTTTTCGTGGCGGTTGATCTGGTGGGCGGTATATGCCGCCGCGTTCGGAGTCACGGAAGCCGCGCTGGTCGTGTACGTCCGGCAACTTCTCGGCTACCCGCCGGGACTGGACTACGCGGAAATCTGGGCGGCACGCGGCGAATCGCTTTCCTACACCGCGATGTCACGGGAATTGTATGACCGGGGATTGTACCCAGTCGAGATCGCCCGCGAGGCAGGCACGATGCTACTGCTCTTTGGCGCGGCGATGGCGGCGGGTCGAACGTGGCGGGAGCGATGGGGCATCTTCTGGTACACGTTCGCGCTCTGGGACCTGACCTACTATCTGTATCTGGTCTGGTTCATCGGCTTTCCGCGCAGTCTCAGCGCGGTAGATGTCTACTTCCTGATCCCGATCACCTGGTACGGTCCTGTCTGGTTCCCGGTCTGTGTCGTCATGCCCGTATTGGCGTTGCTCGGCGTCCGACTGATGCGTACTTCCTCTATCTCTCTGCAGCGGGCGGGGGAGGTTGGGACGCCGGGTTCTCCTGAGCCGGTTTCGTGATCTCCGGGTCAAGCGTGTAATCCGCGCCGGGTTTCGCGAATGTCTCCTCAGGAACAGGCAGGTTGCGCTGTTGTGACTCGATCTTGATATCCGCAATCGTTTCTGTCTCGCGGAAAAGGATCAATACACGGCGGAGTAAACGACTGTCCTTGTCTATCGTGATTCGTGCGCGTGTTCCGTTCAAGACGCTCGTGGTTATCTGATAGACCGCCATCCCATTCATTTTTGCTTCCACGACCGAATACGTGGTCTTCTCGTCCAGGAAGCTACCAATCATCCTGCGAAAAAAATCGGAGAACCGTTGCGACTCGCGCTTTCTCGGGGCGTACTTCTTTTCCTTCGGGAAGATCACGTAGGACTCTTCACCGATATTGAGCAACCGTTGCTCAGTACTTTTCGCCGCTTCACCAGGTTTCGTCGCGGCACCATTCATCGTCAGCAGCCCACGTGCCATTTTGCCGGCACTATCGTTTTCCACAGTCGCCGTTATTTCGGTCTTCGTGGCTTTCCCCGCGCTGTCTTTCATGAGCATCAGCATTCGGACCTGCATCGTCTTCGGCTTGTCATACGCGCTGTACGCAGTCTGTAGCAACGATTTGCCGGATGGAAGCGACTTGCTCTGTGCATAAAGCGGCGACGCGATAGCCAGCAAAATAACACCGGATAAGAAGGGCTTGAGTGGGTTCAAATGAGTGTCCTTTTCACAAGGCGCAAGAGCGCATGCGTTATGATACCATTCTCACCCGACTCAATGAGAAGTGATGATGCGGATTCAAACGGTGGCAAGGGTTCGCCGTGTGCGGGAGATTTCCGCAACCAGATCCCAATCGCGGCGTCCGACCCGTTCCTGAAACGTCCGCAAGTCGCCCTCGCACCAGTCTGCCGGGATGTGAAGATGGACCAGCACGTTCAGCAATCCCAGAATGAGAAGATGCTCCTGCACGTGTCCGGACCACCCCGCCGATGGTGTGAGCGGGAAGCGGGTCAATCCCTCTCCCAGCGCAGCAATCACTTCCCGGCGGGGCGGGCGACCCCAGCGCAAAACGGCAAGCCAGGTCGCCCATTCGTCTGTGTCGGACTCCCGCAAACCATCACATAGGAGAGCCATTGCGCCGGGGTGGTGAATCAGGCGATCCACGCCGACGTAATGCGTCGGCGTACCCGGCTTTGCGAGCCGCACGAGCGTTTCCGCCGGAATGTCGTCCGGAGCCTCTGTCAGATCGCGTACGGAGATATAGGACTGAAACTCCCTCGCCCATTTATCGTCCGGCAGAGCGGGGAATGGTGTGTCGGGGATCGGCAGTAGCGCGAGCCGTCGCCCCGGCGGTATCCCAGATGTCGTGTGGGTCTGCTCATCGGTCAATCGTTGGAGACGTTCCCAGTCCCGGCAACGCGTTCCCGCCTCTGCCCAGATCGGGTCGTCTGAAGTCGGTCCGAGCGTCAGCAGGCGCGGGAAGCCATCCAGCCAGTCGGCAACCGCGGCGGGAATCGGGACTACGAAGTTTGCCCCGCCGACCTCGCCCGCGCCGCGCGGTTCGTCGCTCATCGAGTAGTAACAGGAGAGGCACCCGCAACTCAAGCAGGCGGCAACGCGGTGCTCGCTCCCATAGTTGTAGTGCAAAATCTGCCGTGCCAGGCGCGAGTCACACTCGCAATCCACGATGCGTTCCAGCGGGAGTATCTTCAGCGTATCT
>JACMIS010000674.1 GCA_014381035.1 Armatimonadota bacterium | reverse complement strand
GTCGCGCACAACGTGGACGCCGCGCGCGTTCTGGCGCAAGCGTTGGCAAAAGAGTTCGGCCCTGGCAAAAACGCGACACTTGTCGTTGGCATGAGCAAGTCGCATGAGGCGGGTCCGTTTCTATCGGAACTTGCCCCCCTGGCGCGGCGGGTGATCGCCACCGCCCCGACATTCCGCCCCAAACCGGCATTGGAGATCGCGGACGCAGCAAGGTCACTGGGGTTGCCCGTCACGCGAACAAAATCGGTGGAAGAAGCTTTGAAGGTAGCGACCGATTTAACACTCCAAGAGAACGATGCATCCGGCTATATTGTCGTCACCGGCTCCTTTTATACGATCGGTGAGACCAGCCTACAGAAACGCAAATAATTTGCAATAATATCCGGAAAAAGAAAAAAGCGGCAGGCACACTAAGTCCCACCGCTCCCACTACAGCACGTGGAGAGAAAAGGAGATCACGTGTATAGAGACGACGAGATTCGCGAAAAAGTTCCACAATATGTAGGAATTCTCAAAACTTTTTTCGATGAACCTGGAAGATGGCGATCTCCCGCATCTTCCCATCCGGTTCCGTGACACGTTGCCCGGTCATGACCACGGGGGGTTCCCATTCTTGCCCGGTTTCGGCTTCGAGTCGGTCCATAAAAGCAAGAGCTTGCGGGCGCATCGGGTCGGAAAGTAGCAACATCCCCCCCGGTGCGACGAGGCATGGTAGCAACGTCAGGAGCGGGTCGTGCAGGGTGCGCTCGTAAAGTACATCGGAGCCGAGCACCACATCGAACGGTTGCCCTACGGCGGGAAAATCGCGCCAGTCCGCCCGTGCCTGTCGCACCCGCCCCGCGTAACCGTTCCGTAGCGCGTTCTGGGCGAGCAGTGTTAGCGATTCAGCGTGGTAATCGGTCTGTAAAACATCTTTCGCGCCCACTTCCTTCGCGACCAATCCCGGTAGACCGACGCCACCCGCGCCGATTTCCAGCACATTCTTTTGTCGCACCAGCGATGGTTCCTCAACGATCCGCTCGGACAGCCCAATCGCGGATGCCCAGAGTAACAAGCCGAAAGGAAAATTATCTACCTCGGCTTCGTCCGTGATGCCGGACAATAGCGCGTCCTGATCCCGTACACAGGTCAGGCGGTACTCACGGTCCCCAAAACGACGCGATACCTCGACCAGAGGATAGCGTACAGAGAGTTCGGCGATAAACGGAGTGGCATTGGACATAGTAAAGTGTTAAACGAAGGATTTCAGACGGGCGGGTCATAACTATCCCCTATGAAATCGGTGTATTTTAATCTGGCGTTGTTGGTCTTGTTTTGTGTCCCCTCGGCATCTATCGCCACGCCACCGGAGACGAACACACCCGTTCTTCGCGTGCGCTACATCAGTATTCGCAAGGAACGTGCCGGACGTTATGATATTTCAGTGCAATATCCGGTATTTGCGGGTTCGTCGCCGATGGCGCGGCTTGCCAACGAATCTCTCCGCGCTTATGCCGTGTCCAGTACAGATAAATTCATCCAGCAAGCCGAGAGCGATTATGCCGAACAGGGGAATCTCGGACCATCGAACGGTTACTCCCTGGAGTTGAAACCAACGGTCTCTCTGGCGCACTCGGGTCTGATCAGTGTCTACTTTTCCCGCTATACATACATGGGAGGGGCGCACCCAAACACCGAATATCCGTCGCAGTCGTTCGGAATCGTAGGTGGTAAGGCGAAACGGTTGGTGCTTGCCGATCTCTTCGACAAAAACAAAGATCCGTATGCCGCTTTGTCGTCGGTCGCGTTGCCAAAGTTGAAGGCACGGGGGGCGTCGTCCGTCACGCAAGGTTCTATCGAAAAACTCGACAAGGAGATATTGCGCGACTGGGTGATTACTCCGCGCGGGATCACCCTTCTCTTTGCGCCGTATGCAGTGGCATCGTATGCCGAGGGCGCATTCATCACAAAAATAGGATTTCGTGAATTGAACGGAACATGGGGTGTGAACGGACCTCTCAAAGGGTTGCTCACCCAATCCCGTCTCCCGTAAACGACGCCTTAGGTACCGATTTCCGGGTAAACTCACCGTATGACCACGCAAGCCGACAATTCGCCGTTACCCCGCCGTGACGCCGGACTCCGAAACGCGTCACCGCTTTTGGGCAGGTTAGCTCCTGCGTTTGTGCTACCCGACCCGGTCACGAAAAACAGCGTCGCACTGGCATCGTTCGCCGGACAGGATGTCCTGTTGCTCTTTCTGCGCGGCACCTGGTGTCCGTTTTGCGTGCAACAATTACAGGTGCTCAAAGACAATTTCGAGAAGTTGCGTAGCACGAATGTCGCGGTCGTCGCGGTCGTTTGTCAGAGCCAGATCACGGTCAATCTGTTTTTGAAGGGTTACCCGCTTCCGTTCCCGCTCCTGTGCGATGGTTCCCGCGCCGTCGCGAAACAGTACGGCACGCATTACTGGCTGTCGCACGAGGGCTTCAATCTGTCCCACCCTGCCTTGTTCATCCTCGACAAGACGCAAACCGTGACCTTCGCGCACGTCGGGCGGAGCATGTCGGATCTACCGGCTTCCCGCATTCTGGAAAAGTTTCCTGCCCTGCTCGGGAGTACCGGGGACTGACATGGCGACGAAGGGTTCGGCGCGGGACTGGGCGCAGTTAGACACGTTCGAGGCGGAGTACCGGGAGCGGTTGGCAATCGAGAAAAAGCGGGACGAGAAGCGGTCACAATACCTGGAATTTCTGCGCCTTCTCGCGTCTGGCGTCGACGACTTTTTCGCGGACGAAGTGAAAGCCCGCGACGACGACACACGTCGTTTGTTCGCCCTGCGCGGCAAGATCGTCTCCCTGCGCGACAAACTGGGCGAAGCAACGGACCCGGACGGCGTCCTTCACGCCGAACGCCCTTTCGTCGCCAGAGTCACCCCGAAACCGAAACTCACGGACGCCACGAAGCCACCGAAGGTGCGCGTGTTCGCCGACGTATTGCCCCCGAACCACCTCTATCCGGTGACATTCGCCGACGTGCGCGAAACGCTGGCGACGCTCCCGCCCAAACATTCCGCCGTGGTGCGCGAGGTGCGGCTTTCCAACCAGAAGCGCACCGGGTCGGACGCCGACTGGCTGGAAGGTGAGATCCGCCTGCACTGCGTACTCGAAGCCGTCAAGGACGAGACCGGCACCCTCACAGGCGGGCGGCGTCTTGTCGGGCGGCGCGAAGACAGCCTGGACACGGAGCGGTTCGGCGGACGGTTCGCCTGGGATGGCAACAAACTGTACGCCCTCTGGGACCTCACCGACTACAAAACGTTCGTGCTCAAGCGGGCATTGAT
>JACMIS010000087.1 GCA_014381035.1 Armatimonadota bacterium | reverse complement strand
GACGCCAACACACTCCTGTCCGTCGCCGACCATTGTTTGCGTAGCCGCGACTATGTCAACGTGATCGTCGCCGGGAAACAACCCGCGCTTCAGTTTTTGCCGATGGACGCTGCGATCAAGCACTGCATCGCGGGCGCGGGCATCTGGGAGTGGGCGAGCAACGACAAAGGCGGCGAACCGGATGTGGTCATGGCGTGCGCGGGCGATATTCCGACGCTGGAGGTATTGGCGGCGGTAGATTTGCTCCGAACGCACGCCCCCGACTTAAAGGTGCGTGTCGTGAACGTCGTGGACCTGATGGTGTTGCAACCGGAAAACGAGCATCCGCACGGGCTTTCCGACAAACGTTTCGACACGCTGTTTACGCCGGACAAGCCGGTGATTTTCGTGTATCACGGCTACCCGTGGCTGATTCACCGGCTGACATACCGCCGTACGAATCACCGCAACTTCCACGTGCGCGGCTACAAGGAAGAAGGCACGACCACCACGCCGTTCGACATGACGGTGATGAACGACCTGGACCGCTACCATCTGGTGCAGGACGTGATCGAGCGCGTGCCGCAACTCGGCGCGTCGGCGGCGTATCTTTCGCAACTCGTTCAGAACAAACTGATTGACCACCACGCCTACATCCGCGAACACGGCGAGGACATGCCGGAGATTCGAGATTGGATCTGGCGGCACGAAACCGCATGAACATACTCGTACTAAACGCCGGGTCGAGCAGTCACAAGATGGCACTGTTCGCCGTGGAAGCGGGCGCGACCGACATTCCCGCACCAACGTGGGAGGCGACGGCTGAGCGCACGGACGACGCCGGGGAAGCCGTCGCCGACGCCCTGCGGCTGCTTGTGTCGGACGGCGCGGTGATACATGCGGTTGGACACCGGGTCGTTCACGGGGGGCAGGAGTTCCGCGAGACGACGCGCATCACACCGGATGTTCGCGCCACCATCGCCCGTTTGTCGCCGCTCGCCCCGTCGCACAATCCCGCGAGCCTTGCCGGAATGGAAGCGGCGAGGCGACTATTTGGGGCGGACGTACCACAGTTCGCGGCGTTCGATACCGCGTTTCATAGCAACCTGCCGGATGCCGCCGCCCTCTACCCCGGTCCGTATGCGTGGTGGGAGCAGGGAATCCGGCAGTACGGCTTCCACGGCATTAGCCACCGCTATTGCGCGGAGCGGGCGGCACAAATGCTCGGACGCGACTTGGAAGAACTGCGGATTATCACCTGTCACCTCGGGAACGGCTGCTCGCTGGCGGCGGTCCGATACGGGCAGTGCGTGGAAACCACGATGGGTTACACCCTGATGGACGGTCTGATGATGGGAACCCGCTCCGGCTCCGTAGACCCCGGCATATTGTTACACCTGCTAAGTGAAAAGGGCGGAAGCGCGGCTCGTCTCGGCGAGATACTGAATCAGGAATCGGGTCTCAAAGGGGTGTCGGGCGTTTCCGGCGACATGCGCGAGGTGGTCGCGGCGATGGCAAATGGGCATGAGCGGGCGCGACTCGCCTTCGACACGTTCGTTCATCGCCTACGCTGGCATATTGGCGCGATGTTGCCTGCGCTCGGGGGGCTGGACGTGCTGGTGTTCACGGCGGGGATCGGCGAACACAGTGCCGCCGTCCGCGCCGCCGCGTGCGATGGGTTCGGCTTCCTCGGAGCATGCCTCGACCCTACGAAGAACGACGCCATGCTCGTCGGCGACGGGGACGTTTCCGCCGCCAACGCCCCCGTCCGCGTTCTCGTGCTAACGACCCGCGAAGACGCCGCCATAGCCCGTGAATGCGCCTATTTGCTCGCTGTCAGGGAGTGAGCCAACCGCATCGAGTTTAAACGATCCGTTTCCGAACCCTATCGATTTTATTTCTTTGCCGGTATACGCTCATCCCAAGAAACATCACTTCACGTTTGACACTTCGGTTTTGGTCACGTCGAACACCTCGGTTCTGGTCTTTTCCACGAAGTCATCCTCTCTGTTTTCCCGATTGGCGCGGTAGTCCGCAAATGCGATGTCAAATGCTTCGTCCTGGGTGGGTCCCCATCCGCTGCCGCGATCCGCATGATTGCGCCCCGTTATCTCACACCGGAAACCATCTCTCTCTTCGAGATACTTCATCTCGTAGTCGTTACCCTCAACAATCATCTCTTTGCCTTTCCTCGTCCACTTATCAGTGAACCACTGTGCCGCCGACGCCAAAATCGGCGATCTTGTCGTCTGCCTTCTTTGTATCGGGACGTAGCCCCTCTACTTCCGCACGCCCGACACGCAATATCATTACAGAGTACGGAGCCGTCATCGCCTGGCGGAATGAGACGCTACCGAGGGACAATCGCTCCATGAGGGTATGCCCCTGTGCCCCGACGATCAACAGGTCCGCCCCGGTC
>JACMIS010000086.1 GCA_014381035.1 Armatimonadota bacterium | reverse complement strand
CTGCGCGAGCCGGATAATCGCTTCCTGATGGTACGCCTGCCCGTCCCAGGAGAAATCATGTACAAAAAAGGCGACTGCGGAGAAAACAAGCCAGAGTAGAAGCCCGATTCCCCCGGCGATACCCGCCGTTTTTATCCCGTTATCCCTGGCAGTGCGGAATAAAAGCGCGGTGGAACCGAAGCTAAAAAGCAACGCCACCCACCACAGATAAGACCTGTTGTGAAGCGAGGTGCCAGTTGCGAGAACAAACTGTGTGGTCGAAAACGCCCAGAACACCCAGAGCACGGGGAAAAAAGTGACGGCGGGGAGTGCGGATCGCAATGACTTCATAGTGGATATATCAGATCCCGGGATCACGCGACGGAAAGCAGGAGCCGTTCGCGCTCGGCGGGGGACAGGTCGCCGACCGTTTTGAACTGCTCGCGGTAGAGGTCCTGGTAGATCCCCGGTCGCTCGACCAGTTCGCCGTGCGTGCCGAAGTCCGCGATCCGCCCGTCGTTCATGACCAGGATCCGGTCCGCGCTCATGACGGTGGACAGGCGGTGCGCGATCACGAAGTTCGTGCGTCCGCGCATCAAATCCGACAGCGCGGCTTGTACATTCGCCTCGGTATGCGAATCGAGTGCGGAAGTCGCGTCGTCTAAAATCAGGATGCGCGGGTCGGCGAGTAGGGCACGGGCAATCGCCATGCGTTGCTTCTGTCCGCCCGACAATTTGATGCCATCCTCGCCGATTTTCGTTTCGTAGCCGTCCGGGAGTGAGATGATGAACTCGTGCATGTCGGCGGCTTTTGCGGCGGCGATCACTTGCTCGTCGGTCGCATCTTTCTTGCCGTAGCGGATATTCTCTTTGAGCGTCACGCTAAACAGGATCGTCTCCTGCGCAACCATGCCGATATGACGGCGCATCGCTTCGAGACGCACCGTGCGCACGTCGTGACCGTCCACCAGAACCGCGCCGCTCTGCACATCGTAGAAGCGAGCCAGCAGATTGACGACCGTGGTTTTGCCCGCACCCGATGGTCCCACAATCGCGATGGTCTCGCCGGGTTGTACGCGGAACGAAACCTCATGTAGTACCGGCTGGTCACCGTCATAGCCGAAGGTAACGTCGCGAAACTCGACCTCGCCGCGCACCTTCGGCAGATAGATCGCGTCCGGCTTGTCCAGAATTTCCGGGCGGGTGTCTAGCGTCTCGAAAACGCGGTCAATCGCCGCCGACGCCCATTGCAGTTGCACGTTGAAGTCCACGAGACGCACCGCCGGGTCATACAGGTACGCCAGATACGAGTGGAATGCGAACAGTTCGCCCGCCGTGAGTTGTTGCCCTTTGACCAACGCGCCGCCCCACCAGAGAAGTGCCGCCGTACCGGTCATGCGGATGATCTGCGAGGTCGATCCGAGGAACCGGTTGAGTTTCGTCTGCTCCATCGCCAGTTCGAAGTTCGACTTCACCGTCTGCATAAACACTTCGGTCTCGTGGTGCTCGTGCGCGAACGCTTTCACCACCGCGACCGCGATCAGTTTTTCGGTCAGACCGGAAATCATGCGCTCCCACCGCTCGCGCAGTTCGACGGATACGGTGCGGATTCGGCTTAACAGCAGTTTGTAGTTGACGACATACAGCGGCAAGACACACAGCGTCAGCAGCGCGAGTCGCCATTCAAGGTAGAACAGCCAGCTCAAGACGATCACGATAGTGGCGAGGTCGGTGATCAGGAAAACCATGCCCTGCGTCAAAGTTTGCTGGATCGCGTCGATATCGCCCGTCAACCGCGCCATGATCTTGCCCGGTTGCCGCCCGTCATAATACGCGAGCGAAAGGCGTTGCAGGTGGCGGTACGACTGGAAGCGCAGATCGAACACGACCCGCTGACCGAGCCACCCGATGATGTATTGCAGGGCATACGATACCCCGCCGCGCAACGCATACAAACCCAGGATACCGAAGAAGATGTATATCAGCAGTTTGGTATCACGATTGGGAATAGCGACATCCAGAACCG
>JACMIS010000673.1 GCA_014381035.1 Armatimonadota bacterium | reverse complement strand
GTATTACTGTTATTCAGGCTGTGATTAAGTGTAAGAGTTTTATTCGCGGGAAAGGACCGAGCCAGAAGCACCAAGCAGAAACACAGCACCGCAGGTGAGACCGATCCAACGATGCGTTGGCGCCGTCCGCGAAGGACAAAGAAAACTAAACCGCATGTGTAACACCGATGGTACTCCTGTCCCTTTTGATGATTTCCATGTGATCCTGGTCGAGCCACAGGAAAGTCGCAACGTCGGGTCGGTAGCGCGGGCGATGCAGAATCTCGGGTTTCGGCATCTGCATCTGGTCGCCCCGCGCGGATATGACCGCGAAAAGGCAGGCGTCACGGCGGTCTGGGCGACAGCGATCCTCGATGGCTTGCAGATTCATGACACCTTCGGCGAAGCGTTGTCCGACATGGAAGAAGTGGTCGGTCTGTCGGAGCGCGAAGGGCGAAACCCGGCGTACTTCGTCACGCTTCCGCAGTGGGGCGTAGGGTTGGGCGAGCGGGAACCGCGCCGCACTGCGCTTGTCTTCGGACCCGAGGACAACGGCTTGCGGCAGGAACATCTCAGCCAGTGCTCGTGGGTAGTGCGGATTCCATCCGCCGCCGAGAACCCCTCGTTCAACCTCGCGCAATCCGTACTATTGGTGCTGTACAAGATCACGGAATCGTTCGGCGACACGGTGAACCTTCCGGCGGTCCCGGTCCGTGCCGATCCGCGCCGACGCACGACCGGTACTCCGACGTGGAACTCCCTGTATCAACTCGACCGTATGCTGGATGATGTGATGGCGGAGGGCGGCTTCGTCGGCAACGGTTCGCCCAAGCCGGGTCCCGATATGGTCAAGAACCTGTTCCGCCGATTGCGCCTGAACACACACGAGGTAGGCTTGCTCCTGAGCTTGTTCGGACAATTACGGGCAGCACTTCGCCGCGGACGACGAATCGATCCGTAACCGGGGCGGTTCTTAAAGGAATTGCGAAGCGGGCAATAATTTCGTCCGATCTGTGGGAACCATTCACCTTGACTTTCTCCGTATGACTACTTTAGTAGTATAATCATATGGACAAAGTAGAACAAAAGCGGATTGCACGTCGGCGGTTCTTTAAGCGGCTCGGCATCACGATCGGGGTTTGCGCGGGTGTGTACTGCGACGCCCGGTACATCGAGCCCTATCGCCTCCAGATCTCCCGACACACCGTGTTGCTTCCCGAGTTGCCGCTCGCCCTTGATGGAATGGTCATCGCACAGCTCACCGATTTGCATTATGGACCGGTCACACCGACGAAAACCATACGCGACGCGATTGAAGCCGTCGCCCGCGAGAACCCGCAACTGATCGCGCTGACCGGGGATTTCGTACAGGGCAAAGTCGCGCAAGCCGTCGGTCTTGCCCCACTCCTGAAACCACTGGAGGCAGCACCGTTCGGGGTTGTTGCTTGCCTCGGAAACCATGATTACCCGAAGTATTCCGGTGACGGCGTGGCGAACGCGCTTCATGATCGCGCCGGAGTCCGGGTGTTGCGAAACGAAAATGTGACGGTTGCGCCGGGCTTGACCGTGGTTGGAATTGAGGACACGATACGTGGGAAACCGGACGCAGTACGGGCGTTCGCGGGGGCGTCGGACCGTGCCGCCTGCGTTTTCCTGACGCACAACCCGGTCGGGATATGGGGCGCGACGCGGCGTTCGTGCGTCGCGCTGGCAGGGCACACGCACGGCGGGCAGGTACGATTTCCCGGTTTCCCGGCACACCGCCCGCCGGGCATGGCGGGTTTTCCGATGATCGAAGGTTGGGGCACTTTTGATCGGGCGCAACTATTCATCAGTCGCGGGGTCGGCTTGGGCAGTGTGCCGTTTCGCTTCTTCTGCCCGCCTGAAGTCGCTCTCATTACGCTGAAACGCGGCAAGGGAGCCCCGGAAACGGTGCCGGATCTTGCCGGTCGCGCCATCAACAAACTCAGTCGGTTCGGTACGGATCTGGTACACCGGCGTTATTTTTGATCCGGGGGGTAACGTTGCTGGAATTGCGGACGATCAGTTCTACCGGGAGTTGTCTCTGACGGAAACCGCTATTCGTCGTGGTATTGTTTCCGCTCTGTATTCGCTCCCGCAGTAGCTCGCCCGCCACGCGTCCGGTTTCTTCGAAGGGTTGTGCCACGGTTGTCAGTTCGAGAGTGTCCATGTAGTCCGGTAGAAGATTTCCGTAGCCCGTGACGGCGACATCTTCCGGAATACGGTAGCCTTCATTCCGAAGAAATCGAAACAGTGTCAGGGCGGTGGAATCGTTCGAGCAAACCACCGCCGTCAGGGGAGAAGTGCCAGTCAGAAAAAGGCGTGCGTAAGCAGAGAATGGAGGGTCCTTGATGCCCTCGAACAAGGCTACCCGCGACGAGTCATAGGGTATTCCGGCTTCCGCCAAGGCGGTCGTATAGCCACGCCAACGTTGCTGTATCGTTTCCGCGAATGCTTCGTCCGCGAGAAACCCGATTTCGCGATGCCCGCGCGCGATGAGATGCTCCGTCACCATCCGTCCTCCGGCGACGTCGTCGAAGCGAACGCAATCCGCCTCGAATCCGAGCACGCGGCGATCTACGAGGACAAGAGGGATCATGGTGCGCAATCGGATCAATGCCGCGAGGTCCGTCGGGCTTTGCGCCCAGAGAATCGCTCCGACGACGTTGTTTGCCGTCAAATACTCGTGAGTCGGCAGAACATGAAACCGTGAACCGGGTCGGGGCAGGGAGTTGAATCGCTGAATGCTGAGCGACGTACTCTCCAGAGCACCCGATAGACCGTTCATCAGACGATCCACCGCTGTCGAGGACCGATTCCAGGCATTGATGACGAGAATGATACCTTCCGCCGGAGGCAAGTAGGAAGGCACATCTCCGGTCACCGGAGTCTCGGTAATCGGCTGGATATACACTCCGCTTCGGGCACGGGTGACTAATAAGCCGTCCTCTTGTAGAAGCGACAACGCCTGACGAATAGTGTTACGTTGCACACCATACTGTCGCATCAACGCTCGTTCTCCGGGCAGACGTTCTCCGCAGGGATATTTCCCCTGCTGGATCTGCTGGCGCAGATTATCAGCAATCTCCTCATAACGAAACGAGCGTAACAATACAGAATTTCCCCTTTTTGGTACAGTGTGAACTGTACCAGTTTTTTTCTACAGGTGCAATTAAACTTTCGAATCTAAGAAAATTTAACAGTCTGTTAATATGAAAATCGTCCGGGTTGATGTAGAATATTTTGTAACCGCCAGGGTCGCCGCTAACATCTGGTCTATGCCAGAATTTATCTCTGTGCAGTACGCGTTTGGTTTTTAGATCCTTGTCACGCCGAACCGTACTGAATGTGTCTGAAAAGAAAGGTTTGAGATTTATGTATCTCCCAAAAAAACGTTCCGGAAGTGGTTTCACCCTGATCGAACTTCTCGTAGTTATAGCAATTATCGCAATACTTGCCGCAATACTTTTTCCTGTATTCGCACAAGCGCGTGATAAAGCGCGACAAGCGTCGTGTTTGTCGAATATTAGACAGATCGGTATCGGAATGATCATGTACGTGCAGGATTCTGATGAAACCTATCCCGGTGCTTTACAACCAGAACCAACCATCAATGGCGGTAGCACCACGGACATGCGTAAACCGCTCGACATGCAGATCATGCCATATATCAAAAACGATCAGATCTGGTCCTGTCCCAGTGATGCCGCCCCGCGAGTTCCCCCCACGGATGGTCGCTTACAGTGGTGGGACGGTACCTATCGCGACAAAGGGATCATCCGCTCCTATGGTTATATGGCGGAGATTGATACAACCGAACGGGGAATGCGTGATCCCAATACAGGTTTGAGTCCCTACACGGGTCCCCGTCTACCCGGTGCTGGCAACGCACCGGTTGGCAAGGCACTGGCTGTTATCGACCAGCCATCCAGCACCGTCGCTCTGGCGGAACTCTGGGCGGTCGGGGACGGCGACTGGGCGGCACTCGGCTACGTCGGTGGACCACACGCCTCCACGATTGCCGGATGTGACATCTGGAAATTCGCGGGTCGCAAAATCAACGCACCCACGCCGACCGACACCCTGTCGGCACCCTGCGCGGGTCGACAGGGTCTCGTGCCGACACGCGGACACGCCAACGGCGCGAACTACC
>JACMIS010000672.1 GCA_014381035.1 Armatimonadota bacterium | reverse complement strand
GGACTCCCCCCTCTCCCTTCGGAGGGAGAGGGGGCACCCAGAGGGTACCCGGGGGTGAGGGCGAACCGTAACCGTCTGCCGAACCCGCTCGCCCGCCTTCACCAGTACCGGCGACGGCAACGCCAACGGAGTCGAGTACGTCTTGAACGAAGCGTCCAGCCAGTTGCGTTGATCTTCCATCTCGAACACGTCGCCGGAAAACGCGACTTCCACCGCTAATCCTTCCGCTACTTGGTGGCGGATCGCTGTGATGTCGAAAAATGGTTGGTGCGGTGCAATCGTATCCGGGAGAAAGCCCGCCTCCTCGGTACCATCCGTATGGGTGACGGCGACGGATGCCCCCTTCGCATCTGCCGGGTGGAGTACGCAGATACCGATACGCTTACGCTCGAAATCGGTCAATGTCTCGCCGTCGAAGTCGAACGTGATTCGTCCGTCGGAATCTCCGGACAGCGTAATAATGGCGCGAAAACCGATGCCCCGGTCTGTCGCGACGTATTGCGCTTCGGAGACGATGCGAAACGAGTCCGCCTGCACGGACTTCTCCCGGACGGTGATTGTCGCGGGTACTGTCCACCAATCGCTCGCCCGGACAGCGGCGTAGACCCGGCGAATCAGTTCGTGCTCGCCGTACCGGATGTAGCGAATGTCGCCGTCCGAAGTCACCATTACGGAAAGCGGTCCCGCGTGAACGGTCTCTGTAGTGGGGGGCGCAAAAGCAGGGTCGCCGTACATTTTGGTCAGTTGCTCTAAATCGGACATATTTCTGTTGCCACCACAAAGGGCACGAAGTTAGCGAAGACACAAAGTGTTTTTATGTCTTTTGCATTACTCGTAATCGAGGCGGTCCCTCTAACTTGTCAAGCCTCACCCTTAAAACCTTGGTGTCCTTCTCGAACTTCGTGTCCTTTGTGGCGGAATCCCTCTTCGGTATTGCAGTTAAACGGAGCCCAGAGTAAGGACCCAGTCGGAGCCGCGACCGTTACCGGGCGGGGTAAATTCCTGCGTCCCCGTGTTGGTGAACTCGCCGATAGACTCGGTTTTCCCGCTGCGCGGGTCGAACCAGGCGGCTTTCGCGGTGCCGGAAAATTTCGTCATGTCCACCGTGAACGGCTGACCCGACGCGCTGTACACGATCGCATAGGTACCGTTTTCGTCGCGGCTCGCTTGAATGTGATGCGTGCGAACTGGTTTGCCGTCGTACGTGTCGGATACGATCAGCGATTGGTCCGGGATGCGGGAAAAGTACGGGTGGGTAAGCAACAAGTCTTTCGCATGACGCATCTGCGACGAGCCGGGGAAATGGAGGGCGTCTTGCCAGTTGTTGCGGACATATCCCACCGGCTCTCGCTTCCCCTTTTCGTAGAACTGCCAGATCGGGTGACAGCCGTACGTATGCCCGCATGCCCCGGCGAGCACCGCCCACCAGAGCCATTTGCGGCATTCGTAATCGTCGAAGTAGCCGGTTTCCGGCTTCCAGGCGTTCGGGTGGTCCTCGTAGCCCGGCTCGGCATCGAGGCACGGCTTGGTCGGTGTGAGCGTGAAGTCCGCCGCGACGCTGTTGTAGTTGTCTCGGTCGAACATATGCCCGGTCTGGTACATGTTGAACGCCAGCCAGTCGTCGTTATGCAAATGTTGGGACGACGTTTGCTGTCCCTGCGGGTGGAACGTTTGCAGATGTGCCCCGCCGTCTCCCGCCGTGATTCCCGCCGACATGGCTCGGATGATCGCCAGATGTGTTTCGTTGTCAATCGAACGGTCGCCGCCCAGGATCCAGAGCAGGGAAGGGGTGTCTTTATAGCGGCTCCCGAGAAAATGTCCGTAAGTGCGGGCGTTCTCCGGGGTGAAAAACTCCGGTCCCGCGCCCCACGCCTTGTTCCATTTATCCCCCCACGTCGGTAAAACGCCAGAGACCATCCCGAGCTCAGCGATCCGGGCGATTACACAGTCCACATGTTTCCAGTAGGCTTCATTGGGTTGTGTCGGGTCCTCGTTGATGAACGGCGTATCGCCGTTCTCGTTCGGGGTGCGGATGCCATCCAGTTCCGCCAGTGCGACGCACTGAATTACCGTGAAGCCTTTCGCGGCGCGGTCGGTCAGGTAGTGGTCGGCTTCCTCGAACGACAACCGGTGGAATAGTTCCCAGGCGGTGTCGCCCAAGTAGAAAAAGGGGGTGCCGTCGGATTGTTGTAGAAAACGGCGGTTTTCACTGACGCGCAATGTCATAATTGGAATGGGCTCCGTTGCAAAATGGTGCGATGCGAAATTAGGTTCGCCGGAGGTGTAACTGACTCCTTCGTCTTACCTGTGGCGACTTACAAGAAAACGCACGAGGGCGAAGAGTAACATCATGACGCCTATCACCAGGACAATCCATCCGTACAGAGCGGCGTCTTCCCCTTTGAGAATCCCGCCCCGCCCGGTGTGCGCCACTTTTGTTATCAGGGCGACACTGCCGTTGTAGGTGAAGAAAAGTCCGCCGAGAAGTGCAAGCCAAAAACTTAACTCACTTCTTGTCTCGTCCATTTTTATTGTGTGCCGGGTCCGTAATCGCTGTAATAATAGATCAAACCGATCACGAGCAGAGCCGCCAATACTGCGAACGCGATTTTCCAGACGCTATACGGGCGTTCGCCCTGTACTTCGCCCGTACGGGCGTTGACGATAACTTGATATACCTTGCTCTGATACCGGTACGCGGAAATATAGACGGGCAACAGCAAGTGCTTGAAGGTCAGATCGCTGTACCTTGTGTCTATCGAGTGTACACGTTGCTCGTCGCCGCCGATGTCCTGACGCACGAGGGTGTCAATGTACCCTGCCATCACGCCCTTTGCCCGTTCGAACCCGGTGGCAAGATCGATCTGGTATCGTTGCGCCTGGAAGCCGGACAAGAACGCCGGTTCATAAGGCTTGATGTTTTCCAGCCCCCAGGGTTCCAGGGCGTCTAACCGCTCTCTCGGGACGGATCGTGTCGCCGCGATCAGGACATCATCAAAAAAGTGAGTGACGGAACCGGATGCCGGGTGCCACCGTGTTCTGCGCACCTGCCGCGACTGCCGGTTGCCGTTGCTGTCGGTATACGACTCCGAAACGTAATAATAAATACCTCGTTCGCCGCTGTAGTTGCTCCATGTTCCGGCGTCATATGTCCAGAACGGCAAATAAACGCCCTGCGATTTGTCTTGTTCGGCTTGTTTTTTAAGCGCGTTTGGGGCGAACCATCGGGTCGAAATCCACTTCCGGATACTCTCCGACGCCGCTTTTTGTGTCACCGAAAAGGGGAGAACTCCTTCGGGAGCGACCAAAGGGTCTGCGGCACGCGCCTGGGCGACGATCTTCGCGCCGCAGAACGGACAATCCCCGGCGACTTTGGGCGGCTCGAACTCGATGGTGGAACCACAACCGGAGCAGGTTACTTCCAGGGCGGACGCCGACAGTTTGGCGAGCCGTTCCGGCGCGACATGCAGGTACTCTTCGAGCGGTCGCTCCTCGATTTGCGCGAGACCCGCCTCGACCGACACTGGAACCTCGGACGTGTGTCCGCAGTACGGGCATTTCATCCCACCGGTCTTGGCGTCGAACTGCATATCCGCCCCGCACGATGCGCAAGGAAAGCGCGTGCGCGTTGCGGGTGGAGGTGTATCAAACTCTTGAGATTGTTGTAACATGAAAGCGTCAGGTATATTCTTCGCCGTCGTCGCCCTGAACCCGTGCGTCAAGTTTCCGAGCGATCTCTACCATTTTTCGGAGAACGGTCTCGTCAGGGTTTGTTTCCGTGATTTTCCCGTCGTCAAGAACAAAGCAGTCAGAACCGCCCCCCGAACCGGGATAGCCCGTCCAGAAGGCGGCGACAAATCTATTTCGTTCGTTGTATTCCGAGGGGCGCAGTTCGGGGTCGGACGCGATTACAGTAGTCCACTCAGCGTCCGCGATAGGACGTTCATGGGACTCTGTCCAACTGTCCGCACGGGTTATATGAACGTCATATCCCATCCGTTTCGCTATCCTCCCGGCAGCGGCGGCGGAACCGAGGCGAACACGGTGGTGAGTTCCGGCACCTGGCCGGCAGCGACCCAGCCTGACATCCCGTTCTTCCAGACCAGCGTCTCGCCAGTAATCTCCCCGGACGATGCACGGGTCTGCAGGGCGGCGACATCGAACGGTCCCTCCTGTTTACCGCCGACACCGACAAACCATATGGCGGCGTTCGGGAGCGGTGGTGGCGCGGCGGCGGTTCCCGTCTGCGTCTGCGCGGAAACGTCGTTCCCGGTGGCGTTCAGGTTCGCGGCGACGCGATTGCCGAGTGCCATTCCCATGGCGAGATCGAGTGCCGGGTTGCCGACACCGGGGTTGCTCGCCGACGCCTCGATGGCGTTCGCGGCTTGAAACTGGGTGTACTTATTCATGTCGCCGAGGATGCCCATCTGCGTTCGGCGGTCGAGAGCTTTTTCGACTTCGGGGGGCAGACCGATATTCTCGATGTTGACCTGCATCACTTCCAGACCGAAGTCCGCGAAGTTGGGTTGCAATACGGTGCGCATCGTGTCGCCGATCTCCGTGTATTTCGCGGCGAAGTCATAGACCGAGATGCCGGATTTGCCGAGCCAGGAAACGAACTGCGAGACTACCAATGCCCGTAATGATTCCGAAATCTCGTCCGTCTCGAACCGCCCATCGGTGGAGACTAACTGGCGAAGCAGGGTCGCCCCGTGCGCGACGCGGATATTATAGGTGCCGTAGGCGCGGAGCCGCACGGGTCCGATCTCCGGATCGCGGAGCGTGATCGGGTTCGATGTGCCCCATTTCAGATTCGTAAACTGTTTGGTAGAAAAGAAGTAGACTTCGGCTTTGAAGGGTGAATTGAATCCGTACTTCCATCCCTGAAGTGTGGAAAGAATCGGCATGTTCTGCGTCGTGAGAGTGTAGGTCCCCGGCGGGAATTCGTCCGCGACTTGCCCCTCGGAAACGAAGACCGCTTCCTGTCCGGGACGCACGATCAACTTCGCGCCATTCTTGATTTCGTTGTTGTGTCGCTCGAAACGGTACGCCATCGTGTCGTTCGTTGAATCCAGCCACTCAATGATGTCTATGAATTGCCCGCGCAGGGCGTCGAAAAGTCCCATAAATCCTCCATTTCGCGAACGCGTTTGTCGCCTTTTGAACAGACACCCCAACCCGCCAACGCGTTACATACGGATACACCGTACTTTCGTGCCATATAGCTGATTATCCTGCCGAGCGAGCAAACCACTCCTGTGCTATGCGTCAGTTATTTTTCTTTTCTGTCCTTCGCGGACGGCGCCAACGCATCGTTGGATCGGTCT
>JACMIS010000671.1 GCA_014381035.1 Armatimonadota bacterium | reverse complement strand
CGGGGGCGGATGGCAGCGGCGGTAAAAGCACGGCACCGCCGCCCCTGATCACCGTTTCGCGAACTGCGGCTGTGCCGGAGCCGCTACGGGCGGCGGCGGAAACGCTGTTCGCGCAGGGGCTTGCCGACCCCGAGGGCGGCGACTACCGCGAAATAACGGTGCGTGTCGGGAGCGTCTGGGGCTTCGAGAGCGACGTGAAAACGCACGGGTGGGTGTTGCCGGAGCGCGCGGGCGGGGCGGCGCGCAAAGCCGTGTGCCCGAACGGGCTGGTCTACACGGTCCGCACGGTCGGCAAAAGCGTACGGGTGCGCGACGACGTGGCGAAATATCTCCGTAGCCGCGAGGCGGTACGCAAGAAATATGGGGCGACTGCCGGTATCGCGTGGCGCAACGCGACCCCGGAACCGGAGTCGGTTTCCATCGAGTCGTTAACCCCGCTTTACCTCTGCCTGCTGTTGCGTCTCGGCGAGGACGCCCCCGCCGCGTCGCTTTATGAAGAGTGGAAGACGAACCTCCGGTCGCGCACCGACGCGACTGGCGATAACCCCGCCGACCCTTACTTCCCGCTCGCCAACCGGTGGGCGTGGGCACTCTACGACCGCGCCGTCTGCGCCCATATGCGCGGCGACGACGTGCTCGCCGCGACCGACGCCGAACTGTTGACCCGCACGCAGCCGTCAATCGAAGCAGAGGTCGCCCGGCGCGGGGCGAAAACCTATCCCGGCGGGGCGATCAAGGAAACTGATTCCCCCGCGCTCCCGTTTCTGAGCAACCTGCCTGAACTGAGGGAAGATGCGAATCGGCGTGTCGCGAAACGCGGGGAGGCTCCGCTCGATCTCGTCGCCGTGAAAAAAATGTCGCAAGGGGAGCGGGTCAAGACGCTGATCGCACACCTGGACGACGTGGCGGCGCGGCAGGACGGGCAACCCGGCGGGGTAGGACTCGACGCGTCGCCGATCTCGCAAGCACTGATTGCCGAAGGCGAGGCGGCGGTCGAACCGATTTTCGATGTCCTGGAAAACGATGAACGGTTGACCCGCTCGGTGAGTTTCGGGCGCGATTTTTTCCAGAGACGGAATCTTCTTTCCGTACGCTCCGCCGCCTTCGCGTGTTTCGTGCGCATCACCAGCGTTTCCGAGTTTCGCGACGGCAACGACGTGAAAGCACTGCGGGCGTGGTGGGCGACCAACAAGGGGTTGACCGGTCCGGAACGCTGGTTCGCGCAACTCGCCGACGACGGTAGCCCATTATCGGTACCAGGCAGCGAACCCGGGCGGGTGGTCGAAGACTTGTCGCGCCGACCGGGAAACGTGGGGCGGTGGACCGAAGGCGCGAACCGGATACTGAGGCGAAGCAACGTGACCCAGAGTGGCAACTGGATCTCGGTAACTGCCCGCGACGAAGGCAAACCCTTGCCCGCGTTTCAGGGCGAGCCGTTGCGCGCCCGGACCAACCCCTCGGTCAGCGATCTGTTGGAGAAGCGCGCGCTGAACCTTTCGGAACCGGCGGAAGGGCGGTGGGGTTTCGATTTCCAGCGGGGGGCGGTTTTCGCGCTCCAGTTATACGCCTGGGACGCGCGAAATCCGCGCACCCTGCCGACCCTCCGAACCGTGATGGCGCGCTGTGTCGAATTCCATAACAAGCAAACGAAAGGCGAAGGACACAGCGAGCAGTACCAGTTAGGGGGACGCATCGCCCGCCTTGCCATCGCCCGCGTCGCGCTCGGGGACGCGAAAGCGGCGGACGAATACGCGACGTGGCTTCGGTCGGTGGACCCGACCTATCTCGGACACGAAACGCAAAGCAGCCTGTACGCCCTGATGTTTGACCCCGAAAATCCGGTCTGGCAACGGGCGGCGACATCGCTTTTCGGGACCGACTCCGTCGTCTGGGGACGGCTGTTCGCCGACCCCAAAGACCGGGGCAACTATGGCGCGACCGAACTGTTGTGGGGTTCGATGCTCCGCGTCGCGGCGTTCCGCGAACTCGTGCAAAGACGCCTTTCCGACCGGACGCCCGCCGGGACCGTTTCCCGCTACAAGGACGCCACCGCTTCGGTGTCGTATAAGTGGCTGGACGGCGCGTCGATGGGACCGACGCCGCACCGGCGGGAAAAGCCGCAAACCGGAAGTCTGCGCATCTGTGACCGGGTGGCTCTCGGATTACAGGGACTTCCGGGCGTACCGGTCTGGGAGCCGTTCGCGTCCGAGAAGGAGCGGGACCGGCAATGCACCGCCATCGCCGGGTACCTGCAACAATACGGACCCGGTTTCCGGGACTCGAATCGGTATGAACGCCCCCTGTACGGCTTCGACATGGGTTCCCCGTTCGATGCTGTTACGCTCGGGTTCGGTACCGGAAAAACCCCGGCTACCGACCGGGATGTCGCCGCGAACAGAGCCGTGTTTGCACTCAAAGCCGAAAACCGTCCCCGCGTGGTTACGGATCTCCCGTTACCGCTTGAAGCGTCGTGGAAAAAAGACCCGTTTGCCCAGGTGAGCAAAACCGCCGACGGCAAGACGCACCGGTACTCGCGCGGCAAAATCTATCAAGCCGAGGAGGAGTGGGACGGCAAACGGTGGCGGCGGTACTACGGCTTCGTCGGAACTCATACGATAGCGAAAGTCGCGGCGGACGAAATCACGATCACGGATTTCCGACATGCCGCCCGCAATGCAGGAACCCCCGCGCCGAAACGCGAACCATAGCGCACACCATAAACACGCGCGCCCGCCGGAAGGCGACGCGCCGTGAAAAGAAACGGAAATATCATGCCACAAATCACCGTGGACGGCGAAAAGTCGTTCGAAGCACCCGAAGGTAAGAAACTGGTCCTCGCTATCGAAGACGCAGGCGTTGATATCCTGCACCGATGCGGCGGAATCGCTCGTTGCACTACCTGCCGGGTCGAAGTTCTTTCCGGGGACGTTCCGCCGATGGGCGACGAAGAGCGCGAAGCACTGGAAACGCCGGATATGATCGAGAAGTTCCGCCTGTCCTGCCAGATTCGCGTCGAGTCCGACCTATCGGTCAAGGTATGGGGTCGCGCCGGTGAAAAAGGCATGGAACCCGGATCTCGACCGGAAGACTGAAAATCAGTGGTCAGTGGTCAGTGAAAGGTGGTCAGTGGGTAGATATCGGTAACCAAATCGCTACCGAGCAACCCCTCCGGCACTAACCACTGACCGCTGAACACTGAACACTAACATGATGGTGTTATCTCGATTAGAAGTATTGCGTGGTCTGCGTATTTCCACGTGGGACGCTGTGTATGCTACTGTCTGGATGGTGCTGACGACCGGAGCTTTTCAGATCGGTTTCGCCCGCTATCTCGGGGCGAGTGACTTTGTTCTGGGGCTACTGGCGGGGCTTCCCGCCGCTGTCGGGCTGCTACAGATTCCGGCGTCGCTCTATTCCGACCGATTGGCGAGTCGCAAACGGTTCGTTGCCTTTAACGCGGTCGCGGGGCGTCTGGTCTGGCTTCTGATTTTAGCCATGCCGTTTTTCGTTCCGCAAGCCCTTCAAGTCTGGGTGTTTGTCGCCCTCCTCACGGTCTCGTCCGCCTTGCTTACCATTATCGGTCCTGCCTGGACCTCCTGGATGAGCGACCTGGTCCCCGCCGATTTTCGCGGACGTTATTTCGGTCAACGCAGTATGCTTGCCGGTATCGTCACGGTTCTGATCCCACTTCCTGCCGGGGCATTTCTGGACCTTGCTGTCAAGCATCAATGGTTCGAGGTGCGCTGGGGGTTCGCCGTGCTTTTCGCCATCGCGTGTGTCGCTTCGGTGGCATCGTTCGTCATGCTTCTCCGACAACCCGAGCCACCACGGATCGCCCCTCCCGGGGACCGCGTCAATCCGTTCAAAGCTCTTTCCGCCCCCCTCGCCGACCGGAACTTCCGCGCCTTCATTACCTACTCGGCGGCAATCGTCGTTTCGCAAACATTCGCCGGACAGTTCTTCG
The DNA here is from genome assembly GCA_014381035.1 of Armatimonadota bacterium. Next base: position 1,269 of record JACMIS010000671.1, on the reverse strand, counting down.
TCGCGTGGCAGTTAGACCGTGACGGTTTGAACATGCCGTATCTCACGGTGCAGATTTTAGGCGCGGTCGCGAGCGGGGCGGGACTGGCGACCACACAGATATGGGGCTACCTGTCCGATAAGTTCGGGTCGCGTCCGCTATTACAACTGGCGACGATTGCTACTGTGGTCGCGCCGATCCTCTGGCTATTCACCATTCGCGGGCAATTCACCTATAACGTCGTCTTGATCGTTATCCTGAATCTTGTCGCCGGTCTGGCATGGGCGGGGGTTGGTCTGGCACAGTTCAACCTGCTCCTTTCCACGGCTCCCGCCGAATCCCGTTCAACGTATGTCGCCGTTTTCTCGGCGATCACGGGGATTGTCGGAGGTGTCGCGCCCATTCTTGGCGGGATCGCGATGGAAGTATTAAAGCCGGTCGTGCTTCCTTTCGGTATCTTCAGTATCAATAACTACAAAATTCTGTTTTTTATCACCGCATTGATCCGTATCTGCTGTGTGTTCCTGCTATCTCGCGTGTTCGAGGAGCACGGGCGTTCGACGCGCTATGTGCTGGATCAACTGATTTCGGCGCGCCCTGTCTCGTCGTTTTTGCGGTTGCGCCAACTCGGACGCCCTGCAGGGGAAGCGGAGCGAGAACAGGCAATCGAGCAGCTAGCCGAATTACGTTCCCCGCTGGCGGTGGAAGAACTGGTCGCCGCGCTGGATGACGTTTCGCAAGCGGTGCGCGATAGCGCGGTGCGTGCGCTGGGAGAGATCGGAGACGCTCGCGCCGTCCCCGCTCTTGCCGCGAAAATGACCGACCCGGTCGCGGGTATCGGTAGCCTCGCCGCGGAAGCACTGGGACGGATCGGAGATCGGGAGGCGACGCCGGAACTCAATGCCGCGGCATGTGGGGAAGATGCCGAAGTCCGGGTCGCGGCGTTGAAAGCCATCGCACAGATCGGCGACCCGCTCTCGCTTGCGGTGATTATCGGTGCTCTGGACGCACGCCACCCGACGGCATGCGAAGCCGCCTGTCTCGCGGTGTCCGCTCTCGCGCCGGAATTGCCTCCGCCCGATGCACGCGCCCTCGTGCGCGACTACCTCTTGCCACTGCTCGCCCCGGACGCCCCGCGCGGCGTCCGTTTCGCCGCCGCCCGAGCACTGCGGGACGTCGCGAAGACCGGGGCGACACCGGAAACAGCGGTGTTGCTACTGTCCCGTCTTGCGAGTGAGGGTGACCCGGCGGTCGCTTCCCGTCTCGCGTTCGCCCTTTCGCGATTCGGCG
>JACMIS010000670.1 GCA_014381035.1 Armatimonadota bacterium | reverse complement strand
TGCTCGATGCTGTCGCCGAGTACGGGCTTGCTGCATATGTCGCGGGGAAATCCGTGCGCGAGCCGAATTCGGACCCGGTCCAAGAGCTTCGCGACGGCTGGGACATGCACGTCGCGTTCGGTTTAGCCCATCCGGGGCTGTTCGCGATCATGAGCGGCGACCCGCATCCGCGCCCACTCTCGCCCGCAGTCGCGGCGGGACTGGACGTCTTGCGTCGTCGGATCAGGAATATCGCGCTGGCAGGACGCCTTCGGGTCAGCGAGGAGCGTGCGGTCGCCCTGCTACAATCCATGGGCACCGGCACGGTACTCACCCTGCTCGGCAAGCCGGAGCAACAACGCGATCTCGGGCTGTCGGAGACCGCACGCGAAGCGGTCGTCGCCGCCATCACTGGCGAGGCGGTCTTGGCTGGCGCACCGGGACCGAGCGGAGCGGCTATGGCACTGCGTGCCTCGCTGGACCGAGTCTCCGTACTGACTGGCGGCGAAAAACACCTGCTGGAGGAGTTGCTCGACCGCATCGCCGACGCCCATCCGTTACCGGTTCAGGACAGTCGGTAGACCCGGTGTTCAAAGCCCAGAATGCCGGGACCGGCGGGGAGTAACCGACCTTCGCCGACGAACACCGTCTGGTTGACCCAGGCGTACCGCAGGTCACCCGTCTCCAGAACCCAATGGGAGCGGATCGACTGGTCGGCGAACTCGGTCGGGACGCACGCGGTCACGGCCCGTCTCAACGTTTCGTTCGCCTCGCACGGTCCGAAATAGTGGGCGCAAAGAATCGCCCCGTCGTCCGTCTCGATCTGGACCCGGACGTCCATCCGCATCAAGCCATCCGGGCCGGTAAGCATCCAATCACTACCGGCTCCGAGAAGATTTCCTTTGAGCCGTAGTCCTTCGACCGTGCCGCCGGTCATCGCGAAATACTGGCGGCTCCCATAGGGACCCACCCCGACTTCGTGCGGCGGACCGCACGCCACCCGATACGTAAACTCGTGGACGAGTTGAAGAGATTGCTCAGACATTACACGCTCCAGAACGCTACTTTCCCAAAAGCACTTGCGTGTCGCCGGTGAACCACGCGCTGTCAATGACGAGGCGACGCATGCGCCAAAGCCTTCCGTCTCTGACGAGTTCCACCTCGTACCAGTTCATCATCTGGCATCGCCGGGAATGGTCATCCCGAGGAAGGTGGGTGGCGTTAACTAAGGCTCGCAACCGGGCGACGTTTCCTTCGACGTGGACGCGCCCGTTCGTGATCACATGGCTGGTCGTCTGCGCTCCGGCGTTCGCGCTCAAGAAGCCGACGACCGTCTCGTGCCCGGTAAGTACCGGGAATTCGAGTCCCATCTTGCGACCACAGGGACCGAAGTCGACTACGATATCCTCACCGAATGCCGAGGCGATCAGTGCCGGGTCGTTGTGATCGACACCGGCACCGAAACGATACAGGGCATCCATGACTTCCAGGTGGTCGGCAGGCGACGCGATGGAATTCAGATCGATGGTCATGGTTACTCCTTCACGGGGACGACCTGGCTCAGGTTACGGAGGTCAATTTCCTGCGGCTTGCTGAAGTCGACTTCGAGTCCGTAGATGAATTGACCGACTCCCAGGCATTCCCCGATCTCGTTGCGCGTCCGCTCTTGCATCCGCTCCTCGCACGCTTTCACGACCGCCGTGACCTCGGCGGCGGGGTCCGCCACCAGAGCACTAGCCAGTTCAAGCGAGTCGAGTAGTGCCAGGTTCACCCCCTTGCCGGTGAACGGCGGCATGGCATGCGACGAATCGCCGACCATGGCAAGACCCGGTTGCGTCTCCCACTGGTAGTCCGGCGGCATCACGGACAGGGGCCAGCGGTTGAACTTGCCGTCGACCTGTGTCAGCATCGTGAGCAACTCGGGCGACCAGTCCTTGTACGCGGATCGGATGGCGTCGAGGACGGCGTCGCTGTCATCGAGTGTGAAACCTTGCGATGCGGGCCAGTCCTGGGCGACCACCATCGAGTAATACAGGAGGATCAGGTCGTGGGAGCAGCGCTGCACGAAAATGGTCTGGTTATGGTCGGCGAACATCACCGAACCTTCGCCGACAAGGTCTGAAATTTCGGTGCCGCGCCACAGTTCCTTGCGGATTACGCCCGCGAGCATCGTCATGCCGGTGTAACGCGGGCGGACCGGGGTCAGGCGGGGGCGGACGCGGGAGCCGACGCCATCGGCACCGACAACGAGATCCGCGACGACGGGTGCCTGGTCTTTAAACTCCAGACGCCACCGACCATCCGCTTCAGGCAGTACATCCTTGAGGGCGTGATCCCAGGCAATGGTGTCGGGGGCGAGCGAGCCGAGCAACATCTGGCGGAGGTCGCCGCGATCAATCTCCGGTCCAGCCTCCTCGTGAGTCCCGGCTTCGCCCGCAGGGTGCGGGTTGCCTTGCGAATCCAGCATCTTGAACGCCTTGGCGTCACTGCGCGAGAGGCGAGTGAATTCCGCCATCAGACCGGCTTGTTCGACCGCCCGCTGACCGGCGTTCTTACGCAGATCGAGGCTACCGCCTTGCGCCCGCGCGGTCGGTGAGGCGTCGCGCTCGAAAACCTTCACGGAGAAGCCCTGTGTTTGTAATAGCCGCGCCAACATCGTCCCCGCCGGACCAGCCCCGACGATGGCGACCGTGCCGCCTGTCCGTAGTTCTTCGCAAGATTTCATGATAGTTCTTTCTAATTTCTCTGGATGCAGTCGCATGCCTGGATTGCCGCCAGGCGAACGGTGCGGATGACCGGGATCGTCCCGCCCCGGTCCGTCCAACAACGACACTTTGAGCCCGCACGGTTTCAATTCAGGCGGACGCCATGGATTCGAACAGGTAGCCCGCGGCGAGTGATCGGTGCGGTCTCCAACATTCGCCAATCGCCTCGACCTCCTTCTCGGAAGGCATTTCGGAAAGACCGTAGGCGCGTTGCACCGCTTTGCGGAGTACCAGATCGCCCGAAACGAGTACGTCGGGCAATCCGAACGCGATCAGTAATGCCCCATCCGCCGTCCAAGCTCCGATGCCCCGGAACGAGACAAGGACCGCCCGCGCCTCTTCGTGCGACAGGTCAGCAATCCCGTCGAGTTCTCCCTGACTCGCCCGCTCTGCGAGGTCTTTGGCGTATTCCGCCTTACGCGCTGAAAGACCGATACCCCGCAACGTGTCAACGGAAATCTGCGCTAATCTCTCCGGGTCGGGGCGGTTGTCGGCGAAAAGTGCCCGCAGGCGGGCATAGATGGCGTTCGCGGCGGACACTGAGATCTGTTGACCGACGATTTGAAACAGAAGGGCTTCAAAGAGACCTTCCACAGGAAGCGTCCGCCGCCAGGCGTCATAGTCGAGTTTGGGCTTGGCGTCAATAAGGACACGCATCACCGGGTCGCGCTCACGTAGCACCGCGCGCGCCCGGTCGAGTCCCTCACTATGTCCGCCATCTGTCGTACTGGTAACTGCTGATTGGGATAACATCTTTTCCATTTCCTTTCGCGTTTGATTTTTGCACCGAATGCGATACTGCCTGCGGGCGTCTTCACACGGATGCGGGAGCGTTTAGGCGTAAATATGCAGTACGGGCGGGAATGTCAGAGAGGCGTCGGCGGATTGCGGGTTACGCGGGGCGAACTGTTCGGTGGCGAGTGGCGTTGGCATCGGGTAACTTGCTTTCTAACGAGCGATATATTGACAACATACTGTCAATATGAATGTTATCATATTGACAGTATGTTGTCAATATAAGCCGTAAATTATTTGACAATATATTGTCAATCATCTTGCATTTTTTTGGTGATGGCTGTCAAAAGTGCCACGGCACGCGAGATTTCTTCCGCGTCAAAGTCTTCGGCGACCGCGTTCGTCCATTGCCATTCGCGTTCCAACGAGTCGTTATAAACAGACCTTCCGGCTTCCGTCAGAATCAAATGCATCGCGCGTGCGTCGCCGGGGTTTTCGGCGAACTCGACCATGCCGGCTTCTACCATTTCATCTGCAAGTCGTTGCACGGCTTGACGCGTCAAACCCAGGTGCCGCGCCAGTTCGCTCACCGTGACACGCTCACCCAGAGCGAATATTTCGCCCAGTATTTGCCACCGCGAATTGGTCAATCCCATATCGCGAGTAAGGCGTGTTCCCGATTTCCGCACCGTCGCGTTCATGCGAAGTACGGCGTGGATCAGGTCGGTTAAAGCGTTCGACGCCGGTGTTTTTTTAGGGTGGTAGAAAGGCACGTTGTTGTCTCCCCGCGACTCGGGCATCCATCGGATTTTCGGCAAGCAGGGCTTGTACCGCTCTTGATACCACGGACACCAAGCCTTTTCATAGAGCGCGGGAGGGCATCTATGTTTATCGTGTCGTATCCACCGGCATAATAAACACGAACAAGCATAGAGATTCGCTCGCCTGATTCTTCAAAATGGCTCGTGGAATTTTCGCTGGTGAAATGACGGGGACTGACGCGATATAACAGGTCATGGACGACGGATTGCGGGCACGCATCGAGCAACAGATACGCGAACGGTCACTCTGGAATAAAGAGGAGATCAGTTCGCGCATGCACGAGATATTTGCCGACGAATTCGGGGGTGAATCCGTGGAATCGGTACAGCAAATGTTCCGAGCGAAAATGCTTGAAAACATCGAAGACGAAGTGAACCGCACCCTGCCGTTCGCGCTGGAAATCGCGGGGCGCGACGGCGTGACCGACCGACTTTCCGACGATCAGTATGACGAGGCGAGTTTACGGGCGGTGCAACTGCGGAACCGAAACCTGTTGGAGTCGTTCGAAGTCCGGTTGCAGAACGCAACCAATATGTCCGCGCAGAGACGCGGACTCGCGGAACGCTTCCTCACCATGTCGAAATCGCATGAGCAAATGATGTCCGAACGGTTCGCGGACGTGAAGAATATTACCGAGGCAGACCTGGAGGAAACGGCGCGGATCATTGCCGACGGCCTCGATAAACTGTCAGATCATAGCGATGGTTGAGTGAATCGTAGATCTACCATTTGCCGAAAACGGGTAAACTAAAGCGGGAGGGAAGCCGATGTTCTTCACGTTGATCATTGATGACGAAAGGGCGAATGGGTTCGTGCGTCTTCGTTT
>JACMIS010000085.1 GCA_014381035.1 Armatimonadota bacterium | reverse complement strand
TGTCGGGCGCGGCGATTGCCTCCGCCCTCATCATCGGTCTCGGTGGACTGCGGCAACCGGCGGCACGACCGGGCGGTGTCGGGGAACCGCTTTTCCCTTCCGATCTGACGTGGCAGTTGGTGGCGATAGCCATTGCATCGGCTGTCTTTACCACGGTGCTTGCTGCCGCTCTGCCCGCCCGCCGTGCCGCGCTTCTCGATCCGGTGGAGGTACTCCGATGAGCACAGACTCCCTTGTTGTCGAGACGAGCCATCTTTATAAGACTTACCATAGTAAGGTCGAGACACCGGTTTTGTTCGATGTGAACCTGCGGATTCATGCCGGGGAGTTTGTCGCGGTCATGGGGCAGTCCGGTTCCGGCAAATCTACCCTTCTCAATATACTGGGTTGCTTAGACCGTCCTTCACACGGAACCGTGCATATTGACGGACAGGACATCGCCTGTTTATCTGACGATGAACTGGCACGGTTGCGGCGGGAGCGGATCGGCTTCATTTTCCAAGCGCACTTCCTGTTGGACGAGTTTACCTGTCTGGAGAACGCACTGTTGCCGGTGTTAATCCGCTACGGCTTTATTCCGGCAAAGGAGCGGGAACGTGCGGTAACACTGCTAAAGCGGGTCGGTCTCGGAAAAGAACTCAACAAAACACCTGATGAGATGTCGGGCGGTCAGAATCAGCGCATCGCCATCGTCCGATCCCTTGCCAACCGTCCCTGCTTGCTCCTTGCCGATGAGCCTACCGGTAATCTGGACAGCGAGAACGGTAAAGAGGTTTTTGCTCTGATGCGGGAAATAGGCGAGGAAACCGGTGTTGCCGTGGTTATGGTGACGCACGACGACCGTCTGGCGGAGGAGGCGCAACACATTCTGTTCATTGAGGACGGCTATCTCAGTGAAAAGGATCGCGGGCTTCCCGTCACCTACCCCCCGAAAGGAAATCAATGAACAACACCGAAACCCCAACCGGCGACAACGGGAGCCGATGGCAGGGCAAAATCGCGGCACTCGCCCTGCTCGGTATCGCTGTTCATCTGCTCCTGCGGTTCGGTCTGCGCGTGACCGGGAACACGGGCGGCGTGGCGACGCCAGATATTGCGCTCCTTGTCGTGCTAATCGTCGGCGGGGTTCCCCTCCTTTACGTTCTGGTGACGAAGATGCTTCGCCGCGAGTTCGGAGCCGACCTGCTCGCCGGTATCTCGATTGTCACCGCCACGTTGCTTCACGAGTACCTTGCCGGAGCGTTGGTAGTGCTGATGCTTTCCGGCGGGCAGACGATAGAAAACTACGCCATTCGCAACGCTTCGTCGGTTCTTTCCGCGCTGGCGAAGCGGATGCCGCTCCAAGCACAGAGGCGGCAGGGCGACGAACTTACCGCCGTGCCGCTGTCCGATGTTGTTGTCGGCGATATTTTGGAGGTTTTCCCGCACGAACTTTGCCCGGTAGACGGAATCGTTCTCGCCGGACACGGCACGATGGACGAATCGTACCTGACCGGGGAACCGTACAGCGTCTCAAAAGCACCGGGAACCGCCGTGCTTTCCGGCGCGATAAACGGTGATTCCGCACTCACCATCCGGTGCGACAAACCGGCGAGTGATTCGCGCTACGCCAAAATTATGCAGGTGATGCGCGATTCGGAAGAACAGCGTCCCCACCTGAGACGCTTAGGCGATCAGCTCGGCGCATGGTACACCCCGCTCGCGGTGGCTATCGCTCTTGCCGCGTGGGTACTATCCGCCGACCCGCTCCGCTTTCTCGCGGTGCTGGTAGTAGCAACGCCGTGTCCGCTCCTGATTGCAATTCCCGTGGCGATTATCGGCTCGATTTCCGTGGCGGCGGCGCGGGGCATCATTATTAAGAACCCCGCCGTACTCGAAAGTATCAGCGATTGCCGCACGGCTTTGTTCGACAAAACCGGAACGCTGACGTATGGCAAGCCGAAATTGACCGAGATTTTGCCCGCGAATGGCTTCATTGAAAACGAAGTGTTGTCGCTTGTCGCTAGTCTCGAACGCTACTCGAAACACCCGCTTTCCGGCGCGATCACAGACGCCGCGACGCAAGCCAGTGTCCCGATTCTGGACGCAACCGAGGTACGCGAGTTGCCGGGGGAAGGGTTACACGCTACGATTGACGGTCGTCGCGTTCAAGTCACCGGACGCGGCAAAATGGCGAAACGGTATCCACAGTTCGCCACGCTTCTTCCGCCCGCCGTGGCCGGCATGGAATGCGTGGTTCTTCTTGACGAAAAATACGCCGCCGCGTTTCGTTTTCGAGACGAGCCACGACCCGAAGGCGCACGATTTATCCGTCATCTCGCGCCGAAGCACGACATCCGGCGCGTGATGCTGGTGTCAGGCGACCGGGCGGGAGAGGTCGAGTATCTGGCAAAACGGGTCGGGATTACCGAAGTGTTTTCGAGCCAAAGCCCGGAGCAGAAACTCGCGCTGGTTCGCGCCGAAACGCTCAAAGCCCCGACGCTATTTATGGGCGACGGCATTAACGACGCGCCCGCCCTGACCGCCGCCACGGTCGGAATCGCGTTCGGCAACAACAGCGAGATTACCGGTGAAGCGGCGGACGCCGTGATTTTAGACAGCAGTCTGGAAAAGGTAGACGTGCTGTTTCATATCAGCCGCCGGATGCGTACGATCGCCTTGCAAAGCGCGGTCGGCGGCATGGCACTGAGTGTGGTCGGCATGGGGCTTGCCGCAACCGGCTATCTCACCCCGGTTGTCGGAGCCATCGCGCAGGAAGTGATTGACGTTCTCGCCGTGCTGAACGCCCTTCGTGCTGCGTTCCCGCCAAAAGTCCTTTCGGATTATTAGCCATGATAACGAAGCAGCCGCGCTGGGTATGGGTCGGGGCAGGGGTACTGGCATTCATCGCCGGAATGGTCAATGTGGTAGGGCTTCTGGGCTTCGACCATCAAACCGTGACGCATCTGACAGGTACAACTACCATGCTTGCCGCCGCGTTAGCCCACCTTGACGCTACGGCGATACTGCATTTCGCCGCGATTTTGCTTTCTTTTTTCGTCGGCACGGTGTTCAGCGGGTACATCATTCAGGACACGGCGTTTCGCTTGGGAAGACGATACAGTGCCGCGCTTTTGATCGAATCGGCTCTGCTTTGTGTTGCCGTCCCCCTCCTGACCGTCAACAAAGAATGGGGCATCTACTGTACGTCCTGCGCGTGTGGATTACAAAACGCGATGGTGTCCACCTACAGTGGCACGGTTATTCGCACAACGCATCTTTCGGGAATGTTTACCGACCTCGGCATCTTTCTCGGTCATGCGATCCGGGGGCTACCGGTGAACAAGCATCGCTTGCGGCTTTCCCTGCTGATTATCTCGGCGTTCTTCAGTGGCGGTGTGTTGGGAGCAATTCTGTTTCGCTCACTGGAATATGCGACGCTCTACATACCGGCAATCATCACCAGCTTTATTGCCATCGTTTATGCTCTGTACTTTTTTCACAGCAAACGCATAACGCAACCGCTCGTTAATGAACGCGAATCCTGACGATTGCCCTACCCTTCGCTCCGACAATACGCCGTTTCGCTGATTCGCTACCGCTGTTGTCTTGATACAATACGTCTACAGAAAGCCGGACGTTGGCGCGTCGCGGTGTAAAGGAGACGCGACATGAACGTTTTACTCGGACTCGAACACGGGTCAGACTCGGA
>JACMIS010000669.1 GCA_014381035.1 Armatimonadota bacterium | reverse complement strand
CAAGGGTGGGGCGTACCGGGTTAGTCAAGCGATCCTGTTCGTAGAGCGGCGCATTAAACTTCCAGAACCTTTGTGCCCTTTGCGGTTGAATCTTTCTTCCACTCTCCTCTCACGTTGGCGACCTTGGCGTCTTGGCGGTTCAAAAAACTTTCCGGCGACGTTTGGCAAAGAGCCGAAAGCGTGGTATAACTTCCCGTTCCGCGCCGAAACGGTGACCCCGTTGGCGCGGCTTTGTTTGACACCTTGCTTTCGTTTTTCGGGCGGGGCGTCGAGACGAGACAGCGAACCATTTTACACCGAACAGCGAAGGATTAACTACAATGCCGCTTCCCAAGCGACGCCATTCCAGCACGCGGCAGGCGAAACGCCGCACCCATTATAAATTAGACGCGCCGAGCATTGCCACTTGTAAAGAGTGCAACGCGCCGCGCCTGTCGCACCAGATCTGTCCGTCGTGTGGCTATTACAACGGTCGCACCTGGTACACGCCGAAGGTCGCGAAAGCGGCTGCCGACGCGAGCTAAATAACGTTCCACCGGCTACGCGCGGTGTCGGGTCTTTTCTGCACCGACACCGCGCCTGTTTTTAAATTGACATATCCGCTATAATCACTGCGAGCATAATAACTTTCGGGGAACGCGAGACATTCGCTTGAGCCTTTCGCACGACGCTAACAACCAAATGAATTCCGCACCGCTCGTCCGTGTCGCGGTGGATGCCTTCGGCGGAGATCACGCCCCGACCGAAATTGTTCGTGGCGCGGTGCTCTATGCCCGTCTCGCCGCGCAAGGCGTCGCGACACCCGCCCACATGATCCTGGTCGGCGAGCCCGCCCGTCTCCACGCCGAACTCGCCGACGCGCTCAGCGGCGATCCCACTCCCGAGTCCATCACGATCCACCCGGCGTCGCAGATAGTCGCGATGGACGACCACCCCACAGAAGCCCTTAGAAAGCCGGATTCCTCCCTGACAGTTGCGATCTCACTGGTCAAAAAAGGCGAGGCGGACGCGGTCTATTCGGCGGGGAACACCGGCGCGATGCTGGTGCTTTCCATCTCCATCCTCGAAAAAGTCGAGGGGGTCCGCCGCCCGCCTATCGCCGCCTTCTTGCCGCAACAAACCGGTCGCAAATTCGTATTGGTGGATGCCGGGGCGAACCTCGGCTGTAAGCCTTCGTTCCTGCTGCAGTTCGCGGTGCTCGGCTCGCTCTACGCGGAGCACGTTTTCGGCTACGAGAAACCGAGGGTCGGCATCCTCTCCAACGGCGAAGAAGATACCAAGGGCGACGAACTGACCAAGGAAGCCAACACCCTATTCCACACAAAGGCGGCGGAATACGGCTTGAATTTCATCGGCAATGTCGAGCCACATCACGCGTTCGCGGGCGAGGCGGACGTGGTGGTTTGTGACGGCTTCGTCGGTAACGTTTTACTCAAGGGAGCGGAAGGCATGGGCGAGGTAGCGATGCACGTGTTGCAAAAAGGGTTGGCGACAGTGACCGACGAGTCCGCCCGCGCCGCGCTCCAAGCCGCGCACGACGAGATCGCCGCCGGGATCGACTACGCCGAAGCCGGGAGTGCCCCGCTCCTCGGCGTGAACGGCGTTTCCATGATCGCGCACGGTCGGTCCAACGCCCGCGCCGTGATGAACGGCATCCGGGTGGCGGTGGACGCGGCGCAGTCGCCGTATATCGCACGGGTACAGCAAGCGTTCGCCGGATTCGCGAATCGGGAGGCGACCGCATAACGTGCCCAAAACGCTGCAAACCGCAACGATAACCGGCATCGGCATGTACGCGCCGGAGCGGGTGATGACGAACGACGAACTGGCGACTATCGTCGAAACATCGGACGAGTGGATCGTCTCGCGCACCGGTATCCGCCAGCGGCATATCGCTGCCGCGACCGAAGCGACGTCTGATCTCGCTTTCCATGCCGCGAACGGTGCGCTTGCTGTCGCGAAGCGTACTCCGGACGAGTTAGACTTGATCCTGGTCGCCACTTGCACCGGGGATCACGGCTCTTTCCCCGCGACGGCAGCGGTATTGCAGGAGCGGCTCGGGGCGAAGCGGGCGGCAGCGTTCGATGTCACGGCGGTCTGTGCGGGGTTCGCCTATGCCCTGGATGTCGCGGCGCAGTACGTCGAAACCGGGCGTTATAAAACGGTGCTCGTGATCGGCGCGGAAATAATGACCAGCGTTGTGGACTGGGGGGACCGGAACACGTGTGTCCTGTTCGGCGACGGCGCGGGCGCGGTTGTCGTCGAGCGCGCCCAAAGCGAAACGCAGGGCGCGATCCTCGGCAGTATTCTGGGCACGGACGGATCGGGCGCACAACACTTGAACCTTCCGGCGGGGGGGACACGCCAGCCTCTCACGATCGATCTTCTCGACAGGCACCAGAACTGCATCTACCAGAACGGACGCGAGGTGTACAAATTCGCGGTAAAGATCATCGGCGAGGCGGCGATCCAGGCACTCGAAAGCGTCGGGTTGACTGCCGCCGATGTGTCGTTGTTCGTGCCGCACCAAGCCAACATCCGCATCATCACTGCCGCCGCCGAGCGCATGGGCTTGCCGATGGAAAAAGTGATGGTGAACCTGGACCGCTACGGCAACACGTCGGCGGCGTCGGTCCCGATGGCACTCTGCGAGGCGTGGAAAGCCGGGCGCGTGAAGCCGGGCGAGATCGTGGTCACGGTCGGTTTCGGCGCGGGGCTGACCTGGGGCGCGAACGTGATCCGCTGGGGGGATGTCAAGCCGTGAGCAAGTTAACCTTTGTATTTCCGGGGCAGGGGGCGCAAGTCGTCGGCATGGGGCGCGACCTGTATGACAACTCGCCCGCCGCGCGTGCCGTGTTCGACGCCGTGGACAGCGCGACCGGGTTTTCCGTGTCGGAGTTGTGCTTTAGCGGTCCCGATGAGAAACTAAAGGAAACGAAGTATACACAGCCCGCGCTGTACGCCGTGTCCACCGCCGCGCTCGCCGCCTGCAAAGAGGCGGGATTGACCCCGTCCGCCGTCGCCGGGCACTCCGTGGGCGAGTATGCCGCGCTTCAGGCGTCGGGTGCGATAGGTATCGCGACCGGGGCGAAATTAGTCGCCGCACGGGGGGAAGCGATGGCGATTGCGGCGACCCAGAACCCCGGCACGATGGCGGTGGTGCTCGGATTGGACGCGGACGCCGTTATCGAAGCGTGCCGCGACACGAACCTGATCGGGGTCGTGGTCGCCGCGAACCTGAACGCGCCGGGGCAGATCGTGATTTCCGGCGAGGAACGTGCGGTGAACGCCGTATCGGAGCGTTTGAAGACGCAGGGGGCGAAGCGGATTCTGCCGCTCGCGGTGTCGGGCGCGTTCCACTCGCCGCTGATGGAATGGGCGGCGGTGCAACTGCGCGACGTATTCGCGGACGCGGAAATCTCCGCGCCGGACCTGCCGATTGTGGCGAACGTGACCGCCGATTACGAAACGACTGCCGACGAGATACGCGCCAACCTGTCCGCGCAGGTCGCCGGTCCGGTGCGCTGGATCGAGACCATTCAGCGACTCACGGCGGACGGCTATACGACGTTCGTCGAGTGCGGCTCGGGAACGGTGCTGGCGGGGCTGATCAAGCGGATCGCACCGGACGCCGTGACGTATAGCGTCGGCGATATGGCGGGGCTGGCGAAGGCGAAAGAAGCGTTAGGAGCATGAACTTAGACTTAACCGGTAAAACCGCTATCGTCACGGGAGCCGGGCGCGGCGGGCGTGGTATCGGCGGCGCGATTGCCGTCGCGCTCGCGCATGCGGGCGCGGATGTCGTGATTACCGCACGCACGAACATCGCGGACGCCGAAGCGGTCGCGGACGCCGTCAATGCCCTCGGGCGTAAGGGCTACGCCGTGACCTGCGACGTGGCAAACGCCGAATCGGTCGAGGAGATGGTGCGAAAGTCTCAGGAACTTCTCGGCAGGGTTGATATACTGGTAAACAACGCCGGGGTGACGAAAGATACGCTCTTGTTGCGCATGGATGAAGCCGCCTGGGACCTGGTATTGGATACGAACCTGAAGGGGACGTTCCTTTGCACCCGCGCCGTCGCCAAAATCATGCTGAAACAGAAATCCGGGCGCATCATCAACATCACGTCGGTGATGGGCATGATCGGTAACCCCGGTCAGGCGAATTATTCGGCGTCGAAAGCGGGTATCATTGGCTTTACGCGTACCGTCGCTCGCGAACTCGGCTCCCGTGGTATCACGGTGAACGCGGTCGCGCCGGGGTTTATCGAAACACAGATGACCGATGCCCTGCCGGAAGCGAGCCGCGACGATATACTGAAGAAAGTGCCGCTTGCCCGCCTCGGAACGCCCGAGGATGTGGGCGCGGCGGTAACGTTTCTCGCGTCCAGTGCGGCAAGTTACATCACCGGACAGGTGCTGACCGTGGACGGCGGAATGACAGTTTAGTGGACAGTGGTCAGTGGTCAGTGGTCAGAGTGGATACTTCTGGCACTATCCACTTTCCACTGGTCACTGATCACTAATCAAACAGGAGTGTGTAGACAAGCAATTATGGCTTCAT
>JACMIS010000668.1 GCA_014381035.1 Armatimonadota bacterium | reverse complement strand
TTCTTTGACGAACGAAGAGATAGCAGCTGGTTCGACTCTGTATACAAATCCATTTTTCGTGACTAAGGATGGTACGCCGATTCTCGCGAACGGTGCTCCTGTTAGGACAGCACCGAAAATCGAGTTAGCCGAAGCGACGAGCGGTGTGTTTTTCGCCGATACCTACGTCCCGAACGCGCCCGCGAACAAGAAGTGGCTCGAACCCTATGGGACGCTGACCGGGAAGCATGGCTATCCGCTTCTTTACACCTACTCGCTGATCTTCGCACTGGTTTGCGGAACGGCGGGGTTGCCGCATATTCTCGTGCGCTTCTACACCAACCCCGATGGACGGTCCGCGAAGCGCACGACGTTCTGGGTGATGGTTTTGCTCGGTGTGTTCTATGTGTTCACGCCGATGTGGGGTGCCCTCGGGCGCGAACTGCTCCCCGCGCTGTACGCCAACAACAAAACGGACTCGGTAGTGATCGCCCTGCCGCGTATTCTGGAAAACAAACTGCTCGGCGAGATCCTCGCGGGCATCACGTCGGCGGGCGCGTTCGCGGCGTTCATGTCGACGTTCAGCGGGCTTCTGGTTTCCATGAGCGGGGCGCTGGCGCACGATATTTACGGCAAGATGATCAAGCCGACCGCTTCGACCGAGGAGCGTTTGACCGCGTTCAAAGTCGCCGCCGTGGTGTTCGGTGTGATCTCGATGGGACTCGGATTGCTCGTGGAATCGTTCGATATCACGCTTCTGGTCGGGTGGGCGTTCGCCATCGCGGCAGCGTCCTACTTCCCGCTGTTGCTCCTCGGGGCGTGGTGGCGCGGGCTGACCCGCTACGGTGCGGCGGCGGGGATGCTCCTCGGCGGGACGATGTCGCTCTTCGCGATCATCACGTTCATGGGCATCGAGAAGAAATGGCTCCCGCTCGAAGTCTCCCCGCTAACGAAAGCCTTGCTCGAACAACCGGCGATCTGGGGCGTCCCCTTTTCGCTGATAGTCATGTACGTCGTGTCGAAGGCGACTGCGAAGAGTCTGCCGACGGATCTGAACTCGAAGATGCTCCGTCTGCACGCGCCCGAGGAGATGGGTATTTCAAAGAACTATATCGAGCACTGAGTGCGGGCTGTATTAGGTCGAATAGGCAGAAAGTGATAGAATACAGCGATATGCTCTCCCCCGAGTCCGCTGGTGATTTTGCTCCCCGTCGGTTGCCATACCAGGAAAATCCGGTTTCATCGGCGATACCAGCAGCCAACGATGAGAGACGGTTTCGCCTGATGGCGGACTCCATGCCTCAGATCGCCTGGACGGCGCGGGCGGACGGCGGCGTAGAGCACTACAACCAGAAATGGTACGACTATTCGGGTCTGACCCTGGAGCAGACCCGCGAATGGGGATGGCAGCCGGTGATCCACCCCGATGATGTCGAAAACGCCACCCGTGTGTGTGGGTGAGCGCGATCCGCGCCGGAACAATATCCGAAGTGGAGTACCGGCTCCGCCACCGGGACGGGGAATACCGCTGGCACCTCGGGCGTTCGCTCCCGGTGCGCGGGGAGGGCGGGCAGATCGTCGCCTGGGTCGGCACCGCTACCGACATTCAAAGCCGCGTCGCGGCGGAAGCCCAATCGAGACGTGCGGTCCGTATGCTCGATACCATATCGGACGCCTACGTGACACTCGACCGGGACTTCATTATCACCTACGTCAATGCGGAGGCGGCGCGGATCAACAAAAAGCCCGACGCGGCATTCATGGGCAGGTTGCACTGGGACGAGTGACCCGCGTCCGTGGGCACCGAGTTCGAGCGGCAGTTCCGCCGCGCGATGACGGAGCGGGTCACCGTCCGGTTCGTGGAAAATTACCACGTCGCGGGCGAGTATGACGACTGGTTAGATGTCACGGCATACCCCGCCGCCGAGGAGGACGGGGGGGGACTGCACCTCGTCTACCGGGATGTCACCGAGCGGGTCCAGCGCGAACGGCGCGAGCAGTTCCTCGCCGAACTCGCGGAGCGGGCGAGAACCCTGACGGATGCCGACGCGGTGATCGCGGACGCCGTGCGCTCGCTCGGGCAGTTCCTGAGCCTGTCGCGTTGTACGTTCGCGGATATTGATACGTCCGCCGACACCTGTACCATCCACCTCGACTATTGCGCGGACGACACCGTGGCAAGCATCGCGGGGACATGGACCTGGTCGGCGTTCGGTCCGTTTGTCGCCACCGAACTGGGACAGGGGCGTGCCGTCGCCGTGGACGACGTCCTGTCCGACCCTGTCAGAGTCCCTCCCGAGAATGCGGACGCCTATGATGCCATCGGCGTTCGTGCCCACATCACCGCACCCGCCGTGTATTCCGCCCGGCTCGTTTCCGTTATCAGTGCCCAGAGTGCTACGCCGAGACAATGGAAGCCCGAGGAAATAGGGCTGTTGCGGACGGTAGCGGAGCGCACCTGGCTCACGGTCGAGATCGCGCGCCAGCAACGCGCCCTACAGGAAGCGGAACGGCGCGAACGCACTCGATTGAACGACATGTTCACCCACGTTCCTGCGTTCATGGCGGCACTTCGGGGCACGGACCACGTCTTCGAGATGGCAAACCCATCCTACTATCAGGTCATCGGTCACCGTGAACTCCTCGGCAAACCCGTGGCGGAGGCACTGCCCGAAATAGCGGAGCAGGGGTTCGTCGCCCTGCTGGACCGCGTCTATCAGTCGGGTGAGCCGTTCATCGGGAGCGGTGTGCGCGTCCTGCTCCAGCGGGAACAGAACGGTCCGCTCCACGAATGCTTCCTTGATTTCATCTACCAGCCGCTACGCGACGAGGATAATACGGTCACGGGTATCCTCATTCACGGGACGGACGTTACGGAGGTGAAGCGGCTCGAAACCGCCCGTCGCCGGGGCGAGGAACGGTTCCGCTCGCTCGTGGAAGCTACCGCACAGATCATCTGGGATGTGCGGGCTGCTGGCGAGTTCGTGACAGAGCAACCGCAGTGGGCGGCATACACGGGACAGGTTTTCGAACAGTACCGGGGCGCGGGTTGGATAGACGCCGTTCACCCCGAGGAACGTGCGGAAACGTTGCGTGCCTGGCGGGAGGCACTACAAACGCGGACGCTGTATGAGGTAGAGCATCGCCTCCGCCGTCACGACGGCGAGTACCGCCACTTTTCGGTGCGAGCCGCACCCGTTCTGGAGGAAGATGGCTCGGTGCGCGAGTGGGTCGGGGCACATGACGACGTGACCGAGCGCAAGGAAGCGGAAGGGCGCGAACGGTTTCTGTCGGAGGTCACGGCGCGGATGCAAGCCTTGCTCGACCCCGAAGAGGTACTCTACGAGACGGCGAAGGCGGTCGGCGAGTACACGGGTGCGCACCGCTGTCTGTACATCGAGGTTGACGAGGAGGCGGATACGCTCACCATCCGCCGTGACTACGTGCGGGGCGTCGCCAGCATCGCGGGCACTTTCCCGCTGGACGCGTTCGGTCCGCCGATCATCGAAAATCTGCGTGTGGGCAACGTCACCCAGAGCGATGACATAGAAAAAGACCCGCGCCTCGGTCCCGAACATCGCGAAACCTTCCGCGCCCTCAACTTCCGCGCCTTTCTGGGTGTTCCGCTTCACAAAGCGGGTCGCTGGGTTGCCATCCTCGCCATCCACTTCTCGCAGGCGCGGGAATGGACGCCCGAGGAGGCGGAACTCCTGATCGCTGTCGTCGAGCGCACATGGCTTGCGGTGGAGAACGCCCGCCTGTACCGCGCCATGCAGGAGTTCGCGACCAGAAACGGGCGCATCGCGGAAACGCTTCAGCGGTCCATGTTGGTCGCCCCGCCCCCCGACAGTTTTTCCGGCATCGAACTCGCTACGGACTATGAAGCGGCATGGGACGAGGCTTTCGTCGGCGGGGACTTCCACGACACGTTCGCCCTTGCGGGGGGTAAGGTCGCCCTCGTCGTGGGCGACGCGACGGGCAAGGGACTTGAGGCGGCGACACACACCGCCGAAGTCAAGTATGTGCTCCGCGCCTATCTGCGCGAAAGCCCCGACCCTGCGCTGGCACTCGCACGACTCAACCGATTCCTGATAGACGGGCAACAGTTCGGCGCGGACGAACTATCCTGCATCGCGGTCGCCGTCACCGTCCTGGATCCCCGAACGGGCGATGCGGCGTGCGCGTGCGCGGGCGCCGAACCGCCGCTCCTCGTTCGCGAGGCGACGGGCGTGGCGGAGGAGATTTACGCGCGGGGGACACTGGTCGGTGCGAGCGCGGAGGCGGGCTATGACGCCGTTAGATTCACGATAGAAGCCGGTGATCTTTTGGTGATGACCACGGACGGTATCACCGAGGCGCGAAACCCTATCGCCCGCCGCCGCTTCTTCGCCGACAACGGTTTCACCCAAGCTGCCCAGGCGGCATTGCGCGATCCGGTCGCACTGAGCGAGTCGGCGAGGAGCATCACGGCGCGTGCGAAGGCGTTCGCGGGCGGCAAATTACACGACGATGTTTGCCTGTTGCTCGCGCGACGGGACCAGCCATAATTACGTCAGCCGAACGCGATAGCGGGCGAGTGCAGACATATAACGCCCCGTTACCTCCTCCCGATCTCCGATTCGCACGGACTCGCGAAACTATTTTCGCCAGAATGCCCGTTTCGAGTAGGCAACGCTCGCAACGCATGGAATAATAAGCCATGATGAATCGTAACGTCGCCCTTCTCACCATGATCACCGTCGTTTCTCTTTCCTGCGTCCACGCCGACGAACCGAAGACGGGCACCGCGCCGAAGCCGGAACCCGCGCCCGTCACCGCTGATGAGATCAATCCGGCGTGGCCGAAACCGGCTCGCGTCGCCGACCCCGACGCGTTGGGGCGCGGCATCCAGCGGACTATGCGTCTTCTCACGACGAGCACGCCGCAAAAGCGAAACCACGTTCGGATTCTCTTTTACGGGCAGTCCATCACCGAGCAGAAGTGGTCGAACCAGGTCGCGGACGATCTGCGCCGCCGCTTCCCCCACGCGGATCTGGAGATCGAGAACCGCGCTATCGGTGGCTTTGCATCGCAGGTGCTGATCCGTCCCGCCGAGCACGATGTATATCCCTTCAACCCGGACCTCGTTATTTTCCATGTTTACGGGGCCCACACCGATTACGAAGAGATCATCAAACGGATTCGCACCCGCACTACCGCCGAGGTGTTGCTACAGCGCGACCATATCGCCGAGGCGGGCTACGACCCGACCGCCGACTTCGAGAACAAGAAGCCGGGCTGGTGGGATAACTTCATGAATAACGAAGTACTCCCCGGCGTGGCGAAGAAGTACGGCACCGGGCTTGCGGACGTGCGCGGCGAATGGCTTCGCTACCTCGAAATCAACAAACTCAAGCAACAAGCCCTGCTCAAGGACGGCGTCCACCTCAACGAGTACGGGTGCTACGTGATGGCGCAGATAGTGAGCCAATACCTCGTTCACCGTCCGGAACTGGCGGCAACGAGCGACGAAACCGTGCGCGATTACGTCCCCGCGAAAGAGGTGAAATGGGAAAAGAACCGCCTGACGCTGGAGTTCACCGGGAACCGCGTCGAACTATTACCGTCCCCCGCCGGGGCAGGCGGGGGCACGGTGCGGGTTCTCGTGGATGGCAAACCCGTCTCCGCTCACGGCGAATGTTTCGCGTTCACGCGCCCCGCCCCGAACCCGTGGGCGTCGCCGCTGTCGCTGTCGCGTGTGGATAGCACCGCCGCGCTCGCTCCCGAGGAGTGGACACTGAAGGTGACCGAGGTCATAGGGAGCGACCCCAAAACCGCGAAATGGGCGTACACGGTTTCCGGCTCGCGTACCGGCACGGACGGTTCGGGGAAAAGCGATGCGGTTTTTACTTCCGCTTCGGGTCGGATCAAAATCGAGCCGGAATCGTTCTTCCGTGGCTCCTCGCCCGCACTCACTCCCGGGCACACAATCACCTGGCGTTCCTACCTGATGGGAGCCGATACGTACACCGGGGCGAAACCCACCGATCCGACGAAGGAGAGCGCGATCCTCCTCGCGGGCGGCTTGACGAACGGCAAACATACGCTGGAATTGATCGCGGACGGTGGAAAACCGCCCGCCATCGCCGCCCTGCGCGTTTACCGACCCGCTTACGGACGCTGAAATCGCTACGCCCCGTACAGGAACTTTTCCTCGACGATCTTGCCGTCGGCGACGGTGTACACCCCGACCTCCGCGAACGAGATCTTTTCGCCGGTCCGCTTCGGCGTGATTTCCAGCACGAAGTGGACGGCGAACTGGTCGGTGCCAACAAAAGGACCATTCACAGTGAAGCCATGGACGGCGTTATTTTCGCCCCATTCTTCACTTTTCGCTTTCATCGCGGCAACGCCCTCGAACACTTCCCCCGTTCCTTCAATGCTTCTGGCATTCTCCGCGAACAACGTATCGTAAGGGTGCTCGAAACTACCGGCACGGCACAAATCCACAAGAGACTGCGCGATTTCTGAAACCGACATGGCTTTCTTCCTCCAGCATGAGAGATAGCGGTCCGCCCGCTTGCCTCATTATAACGGGAACGCAAACAGAAAGCAAACTTTTTTCGTGTCGGTCAGGTCTGGAAACAGAACGCAAAATTAGTCGGGAGGGGGGAAATCGCTTTTTTAGAGGGGGCTGACCAGCGTTATGACGATAGATACTTCTCGATAACCGCTTTGCCCAATCGTGCGAAATGGGCGATTCTCTCCGCGTCGGTCGCGAAGTTCGGGTTGGGTCTTCCGGTCGCGTCCACGAAGCCCGGTTCACCCCGCCCGGCGAGGTACTGATGCGCCGCCAGAACACACGCGCCCTCTTCGAAGATCGCCTGCGTCTCGGCGGGGATCGGTGCCCCCTTCAGACACGTTGGCGCAATCGGCAAAAGGTCGCGGGTGTTATGCTCGGTCCCTGCCGTGACCACGATCCCCGCGTCGCGCATCGCACGAACATACGTTGCCAGCACTTCCGGCGAGTTCCGGATCGGAATGAACTCCGCGCACGTGAAACCGTATCCCTTGAGGCGCGCGGTCAAATCCTCGACCGGTTCCTCGAACCCGCACATCGGATTGGTGCCGTCCGCGAGCGTCGGGTAGCACGGAATGCCGCCGAGGGCGAGAATCAGGCGAAAGGCGTGGGCACGGTCCACGAACGTTTCGGGTACGAACGCAGGCTTTCCGGCTTTCATCAACGCCGAGCGGATTTCGTTCTGCACGGCGTTCGCGTTGTCCGGCGCGGATTTGGGAACACTCCCGAACGCTCTCGTCAATAGTTCGACGCGGTCCCCTTCCGGCACACGCTCGAACAGGATCTCCTGAAACGCCTGTGCGACATGCCGCTCCTGCAGATATACGGTTTCCAGGGGCGAACCATGTCGCGCTACCACACGCTCCTTGACCGATTCCGCAGTCAATCCGGTATCGAATCCCGCGCTCGCGAACTGCGTCGCCAGCCGTTCCGTGACCGCCGCCATCCGCTCGGAATCCCGCTCCCGAATCACATTCAATAAAACGAGAGCGTCCGGCGAGAGCGGGTCGAATCTCGTGATGCCCTTGCCGCAAATATAGAATTTACCGGGGTTACCCGGATCGTTGATCAGAACGCCGCTTTTCACCAACGCTTCATCGAGCGTGATGATTTCCAGACCGAAAATGGGGAATATCCCGTTCTCCCGCGCCAGAGCCGTAAAATTCTCGTACACGGTGTAATCGTAATAATTACTCACCCCCAGAACGTTGACGCCCTGCTCTTTCGCCAGACCGACCGCTTGCGCCGCGGTCTCGAACGCGGAAAAGTTCGGCGGCAGGTGAATGTGCGCGTTGATACGAAGCGGATTATTTCCCGAAACCGCGTCTGCCAGTAGTGCGTCCGGCGAACCGATGCCGCCGAATATTTTCGTCATTGTCATATCTTTAGAATCTCGATTCGTTCGCGAACGCTAAATGCGAAAGTACTTTCTTGGGGATTTCCTATCACGGTTCATGATACGAGGGAGCGTGAAAAATGTCAATCCTGAGGTTCTATCTCCGGGATATACTGCATCCACAGAAGCGCGGTGTCGTCGGAAAGCCTGCCGCCGGTGTATTGATCGAGTGCGACCATGATCGCGTCCGCGACCGAAGCCGTTTCTATTTTATCTGTCGCACTGTCGAAGATCTTTTCCAGTTCGCGTTCGACTCCCTCGACCTCCATCATTTGTTTGGGCATACCGCCGGCGCGGGCTTCGCTCAGCCCATCAGTGAACAGGAGCAAGCCGTCATCCGGGTTAAAAATCGAGTGGCTTTCCGTGTACGTCACATCATTCATCGCGCCGAGCACCGGACCGGTAGGACGCAACGTTTCAAAGACGCCATTCGCACGGCGCAGGATCGGGGTTTCATGCCCTGCCGATGCCCAGATAATATCCCCCGCTTGCTCACTGAGAATCGCGTAGAATAGCGTAACAAACCCGGTCAATTCCGGCTCATCGAACAGCGTTCCGTTCAAGTGATTCAGCACTTCGGCGGGGGAAGCGTGTTCTCTGGCATACGAGTGGAGCGCGTATTTCACGAGGGCGATCCGCCGCGCCGCCGCGAGACCCTTTCCGGAAACATCCGCGATAAACACGCCCCATTTTCCCGGCGCGATCTGAAACAGATCATACAGGTCGCCACCGACCGGGGCTTCATCGCTTTGCGCTTCGTAACGCTGGGAGAATTTCCACGCCCCGACACGCTCCGGTATCTCCGGCAGAAGTCCCTCCGTCATGGCGCGGGCGAGTGCCTGGTCGCGCCGCTGCCGTTGACGAGTGACTTTGAGTTCCTCGCGCACTGCTTGCGCCTCCCGCGCGGCGACCAGCGCGTAGGCGTTGGCAACGGCGATACGCATCGTCACGGCGAACGCGGAGAGCAGACGGTAGTCCGAAAACAGGAATGATCTGTTGTTTACACGCCGCCGCCCGACAAGAAGATAGCCGGTTATCTGGTCCGCACCGCCATGCTCCGCCCGCATCATCGGCGCGACCATCGTTTCCCACTCCTCGTCGCCTTTACTATTTCCGCCCCGAACCAGCGAGACAAATCGCGCCTGTGCTTCGTCGCCCGCGATATCCGGCATCCGGTTCGCTTCGCCGACAAGTTTTCGTGTGACGGGATCGAAGAGGACTACGCCGCTCGCTTCGGCATCGCACGCGACCAGCGATTTCTCGGCGGCAACCGCCAGCAGGCGAGGAATCTCCATCTCGGAGAAGATCGCCGCGTGCATCGCATGAAATGTTTCGATCTCGGTCGCCTGCCGCTCGATGCGTACCTGCTGTTGTTCGAACAAGGAAAGAAGAAATGGCAGCACGGCGATCACGACGATCCCGGAAATGATCGGCGGGAGAAGAGCCGCACCGCGTTCCTGACCGGGTGTGAGAAAAAGTATAAGGAGATCAATCGCACCGAAGACCGCGAATGCTAAACCGACCGCCGCGAACTGTATCCGGCGTGTGTCTCGAATTGGCGTCATAAGCGTTTCCCGTCACGGCGATACGCAACGGTTCATTGTACCTCGGGTTGGGTGATTGGGTTGTTAGAGACCTGATCTCTCGATTTGTTGCCGCAGACAAACGCGCCCCTCCAACAACCCAACAACCCAATCACCCAACTCCCACCCAGTCTTCCTGCTTCGCGCCTTTATACAGTGCTTCCATGACCACGTTTCGGTAGGCAGCCTCCGCCACCGTTACGAGCGCGGACGACTTCTCGCCCGTTGTTAATGCGTCCAGAAATGCGCTTAGACCAGCAGATACA
Source organism: Armatimonadota bacterium (assembly GCA_014381035.1). The sequence goes on along the minus strand of JACMIS010000668.1, from coordinate 1,070 downwards.
TCCGCGCCCGCTTCGGTATAGGGTTGGGCACCGTCTACTCCTGCGCCAAACGCTTCTCCCGATAGATACAGTTGCCTGTTGAAGATGATGGCGTGTCCCTCAGTTCCGCAGATCTCCAGTTCAACCGGGTTCGCGATGTCGTTCCATCCCGCCGCAAGCGTTGCAACCGTACCGTTTTTGAAGCGGAGTACGCCCTCGCCCCATTCGTCGCACCCGTAACGGTTCGTTCCGTTCGACAGGTGCGCGGTCACGGATTCGACTTCGCCGAAGAGCCAGAGCAGAATGTCCAGAAGATGTGTCCCCAGGTCGCCGAAGCCGCCACAACCACTTTGCGATACGTCCGCCATCCAGCGCCATTCACCGTCGAACCAGCCGCCGAGTGCGCCATTGTGACAGTTGGAGCCACGCGCACGGGTGATGGTGCCGAATTTCCCCTCTGCGACCGCTTTCTTCAGGAACTGCATTTTCGCATCGCCACGTCGGAAGTAGCCCGTGGAGAATAATACCCCCGCCGCTTCGACGGCATCCGCGATCTTGCGGGCGTCCGCCGCCGCGATCCCGATCGGTTTCTCGATGAAAAGATGTTTTTTCGCGCCCGCCAGCGGCAGAACCAACTCTTCATGGCGATTCGTTTCCGAGCAGACGATAACGGCGGACACGTCCGCATCATTGGTGACGACTGCCAGATCATTGGTCGCAATCGCGCCGAGTTCTCCCGCACACTTTTCCGCACGGGCGGTGTCGTGATCGTACACGTATTTGACGGATACGGTGTCCGCATAACGATTTTTGATGGTGCCCATAAAGCCAGGCGTGTGGATATGACCCGCTCCAACAAAGGCGACGGTAATTTTGCTCATTATTTCATCCTTGTATCATCGCAGGACTATCCCGCGCGTTTTCCACTTTTCGTTTCGTGCTACAGTACCCGGTTTCCTTTTCTCTTTACTTTTTTCTTCTTTTTTGTCCTTCGCGGACGGCGCCAACGCATCGTTGGATCGGTCTCACCTGCGGTGCGGTGTTTCTGCTTGGTGGCTCTGGTTCGGTCCTTTCCCGCGCATTTGCCGTCG
>JACMIS010000667.1 GCA_014381035.1 Armatimonadota bacterium | reverse complement strand
CGCGCCGGAGACAGTGTGAATATCGAGACCGATATTCTCGGTAAATACGTCGAAAAGATGCTCGGCGGCTACGGCGTGACCAGCGGTGCCAGCACTCCCGCCGACCCGTACGCCGACCGTTTAGCCCGCGAGCGAGGCGGCGTTTCGATGGACCTACTTTCCCGTTCCGGCTACGTCGCCACCGCGACCGAGGAAGCCCCGTCCCGCTACGGCGGCTACGGTGGTTCCGGGAACGACTGGTAGGAGGAGAAACTTTCCTTGTCTGTCGCAATCCTACCACAGCAAAAAAACGACCTCCTCCCCGAACGCCTTGCGCCGATGACGTTCGAGGAGTTTATGGAGTGGGCGGACGAAGACACGCATGCGGAATGGGTGAATGGAAGGGTGATTTTTTTGTCGGCTTCGAATCGGCATCAACTTCTTGTGGTTTTCCTGCTCCGGCTAATCAGCGATTGGGTGGAGAAAAGCGGGGTTAAAGGCGCGGTATGGACAGCCCCCTTCCTGATGCGTCCGCGCATCGGGCTACCCGGTCGGGAGCCTGACGTCATTTTTCTGCGCGAAGAAAACTTCGGTCGGCTACGGGAGAATTATATCGAGGGTCCCGGCGATCTGGTGATTGAGGTAGTCAGCCCGGAAAGTGTACGACGCGACCACATGGAAAAATTTGCCGAATACGAGGCAGGCGGCGTCGGCGAATATTGGATTGTTGACCCGACCACACAGACCGCAGAGTTCTACGTCCGTGACACTGGGTCGAACTATTTCCGTCGTGCCGCTTTAGAGAGCCTGACCGAAGAGCACGGGGGGATTTATACCTGCGAAATGCTCGGCGGTTTGCAGATCTACGTAGATTGGCTCTGGGCAAAACCGCTCCCGCCACTGTTCCCTATCGTCAGCGCGTGGGAATCGCTCGTGACGAAGGCGACAGGATAAAATACCGTTCCCACACGACGCAACTATTCGCCGTGCCGAACGGGTAAATGATGCAATCCGCGATTTTATCGCACAAATCCGCAGAACTTTCGCGTTCGATTCGCGCTATAATGGGTGCGACCCATGAGCCGAGACACTGACACCCCCGCCGCACCGGACAAGCCCTTACCCAACGAAAAATCCGTTTTCCGCGCTATTTTTCTTCTTGCCATCACTATATTCATCGATTTGCTGGGATTTGGAATCGTCCTTCCGAATTTGCCTGCCTATATCGAAGCCGCTGTCGGACCGAACCATGAACACGCAGCGTTTATCGGCGGGCTGTTGGCGGCGTCCTACTCCCTGACGCAGTTTCTTTGCGCCCCGCTCTGGGGCGCGTATAGCGACCGCGCCGGGCGACGACCGGTGATCCTGATTTCCTTGATCGGGATCGGGATCTCGTACATCTTTTTCGGCTTGTCCAACGGCAACTTAGCCATGCTCTTCACGGCGCGACTTCTGGCGGGTCTTTTGTCGTCGGCGAGTATCGGGGTCGCGTTCGCGTATGTCGCGGACGTAACAACCCCGGAGAATCGGGCAAAGGGCATGGGACTGCTCGGTGCGTGCTTCGGGTTGGGGTTCGCCTTCGGTCCGGTACTCGGCGGGGTGCTGGGAAGCATCCACATCTCGCTCCCGGCATTTGTCGCGGCAGGTCTGGCACTCGCGAACTTCGCGGTGTCGTGGTTTATTCTGCCGGAGTCATTGACGAAAGAAAAGATGATTGCCCTAGCGAATACGGCGCGGGTTCCGTTCCCCGAACTTCTGCGCCGCGTTCTATCCGACCCCGCCGCTCCCCTTTTCCTGATCACATTTATCCTGACGTTCGGCTTCGCGGCGATTGAACAGGCGTTCGGCTTCTTTCTCATGGCGCGGGGTATTGCGTCGCCGGAAAATCAACAGATGCGGCAGGCGTATCTATTGGGGTTTGTCGGTGTCATCGGCATTGTTTTGCAAGGGTTTCTCATCGGACCACTCGCGAAGCGATTCGGTGAAGGTAATCTGATTCGCGCTGGACTCGCCATCCTTACGGTCGGTTATATCGTCCTGCTCCTGCCCCGGTCGTGGGGCGTGCTGATTTTCGTGGCGACGTTCTTCGTCTCGCTCGGTCGCTCCATGATCGGACCGGCGGCGACCTCGCTGATTTCACGCAAGGCAAAGGTCGGACAGGGCTTGATCCAGTCGTCCTCGCAAGGTTTCGACGCGCTCGCCCGCACGGTCGGACCGCTGACCGCAGGCGCACTGTTCCAATACTACGGCGCGACCGCCCCGTATATCTTTTCCGCCATTCTGACCGTTCTTGCTTTCGGCGTCACGTTCGTGCTGGGGTCCGCGCTTCGCCTGCCAGCGGAGGGCGACGAGCGGTGAAACTCGTTCAACGTGCCCCTCCCCCGGCTATCGCCTTACCTCTCCTGATCTTCCTCACCGGGTGCAACCGCCCCGTCGAAACGCGTGCTGAACATGCCATTACCGATGTTTTGCCGCGCTATCTCGGTCCGGCGGAAAAGTACACGGCTCGGGTTTCAGGAAGACCGGACGCGATCTATCGCGGGCGGCTACGCTCGGTGCATATCGAGGGCACGAACGTTCAAATGCTTCCGAATCTGCTCGTCAGTCGCCTTGTCATGGATGTCAAGGATGTTTCGGTAGATCGCGGAAACAATACGTTGCAGAATGTCGGCGAAACGCGTTTCTCAGCACGACTGACCGAAGCGGCTATCAATGGCTACGTGAGACGCCGGGAGACCGCGCCCCCGGATCTTGCTATTTCGCTGGGCGCGGACGGCAAAGCGACTGTCACGACGCGACCAGAACTGCTGGGCTTTTCGACGATCCCCGTGTCTCTTCGCGGCACCGTGCGCTTGCAGGGTGACGGAAAGCACCTGGAATTCCAACCGGACAAGGCGTCGGTGGACGTCGGCATCGGTACGATTACCAGCGCGTTGCCCGGTTTTGTCGCGGATCATATCGCCTCTCAGGTGAACCCGGTCGCCGATCTGTCCACCGCACCGTTTCCGATAATCGCCGAATCCGTGACCGTGGAACAGGGTGCGGCAACTATCATGGGATATGTGCCACCGGGCGAGCTACAGAAAATCCTCGCCGAGGTAGGTAACAAATAGTGGACGCTCTGATCGAAAGTTTTGTCGCGTATCTGTCCGCCGTGCGGCGGGTCGCCCCGTTGACGGTGAAAGCCTACGCCGAGGATACGTCTCAGTTCGCCCAGTGGGCAGAGGAACGCGGGGTGACACAGATCGCGAGCGTGGATAAGACACTTCTCAAAGAATACTTCGCCGCGCTTACCGAAAAGCAGCAACTTGCCCGCGCCAGTGTCGCCCGTAAAGCCGCGACCATGCGAGCCTTTTTTCGCTTCCTTCAGCGGCGCGGTGTCGTGGCACACTCCCCCGCCGCAAACCTCGTCACCCCCAAGCGGCAAGCGGGACTGCCGAAATTTCTTTCCGAGGACGCCGTCTCTGCCCTCATTCAAGCACCGGACACCAACCTGCCCGACGGTCTCCGGGATCGCGCCATTCTGGAAATCCTGTACGCATCGGGGGTCCGTGTCTCCGAACTTGCCGCCCTGGACATTACCGACTTCGCCGAATCAGAAACTGCGCCCGGCGAAGGTACTCTGCGGATTCGGCGCGGCAAAGGGGGCAAGGAGCGGATCGCACTCCTCGGGCAAGCCGCCGTTTCCGCGCTAAAAACCTATCTTCACGCCGGACGACCGTTGTTGGGGAAAAGGTCGCCGGATAGCCCCCCCGCTCTCAATTTTGGGGGAATCCGAGGGGAGACGGGGGCGACACACCAGCCACTATTGCTGAATCGTTTCGGTACGCGCCTGACGGACCGGAGTATACGGCGCGTGTTCGACAAGTATTGCGACGCTGTCGCGGGGACATTCAAGATCACCCCGCACGTTCTGCGACACACGTTCGCCACGCATTTGCTGGATCATGGGGCAGACCTGCGCGTCGTGCAGGAGCTTCTCGGACATTCCGACTTGCAATCCACACAGGTTTACACCCACGTGACTACGACGCGCCTCAAGGAGACGTATGAGCGGGCGCACCCGCGAGCGAAATAACACGTTTCTTGGAAGCCCCCAACCCCCAATT
>JACMIS010000666.1 GCA_014381035.1 Armatimonadota bacterium | reverse complement strand
GATAGGGGGGACACCAGGCGACGCCACCGACACCACCCGCCAAGCAGGAAGCATGAGCGATAGCACGGGAAGCAAAACCAGTGCCGCGAACGCCCCCACACAAAGGAGATGCCGCGCCGCCGCCGACACCCACCGCGGACCGAATCGCCGCGACAAACCGAGAATCGTGAGCGCGAATGCAGACAGTACCGCACTCTTCAAAAGTAGCAGGAGTAACGTTTCGTTCATGATTCATTACCGTCCTTCCTGGCGAGCGGCGTCGATCACGGCTTGTAGCGCGTCGAGTTCGGCGGCGGTCAACTGGTTCGCATCGCCCGGCGAGAGCAGGGTCAGCGCGGCGCGGAGCGGGCTATCCGCGAAGAAAGTCCGCACCACACGGCTCAGTGCGGACTGCGCGGCTTCGGGAGTGGGACGCGTCGGCAGGTACACGAATCGGGTGCCGTCGGCGATATGTCGAAGATGTTTTTTTTCTTCCAGGATACGCAAAAAGGTGCGAACGGCGGAGTTACCGACCTGCTCCGGGAGCAGAGCTTCCTGCACGCCGGTAGCGGTCAGTCCGGCGTTCCCGGCGCGGTAAATCGCTTCCATGATCTGCTGTTCGCGGGGGCTGAGATAGGTATCGCTTTCGTTCATCGCTCTCCTCGGTGCTAATTAATTAGCATGTGCGAAAATATTAACACTGATGTTTTCATTTGTCAAGCCCTGACGCAAAGAAAAACCGCCTCGCCGGAGCGAAGCGGTCTACAGGTAGAAATCAACGACCGACCGAAACGTTTACGACTTTCGGGCGCGGCGGCGAACCGCCAGGATACCGATCACGGAACATCCCGCACCGATCATTAAAGGTAATGTCCCGGCTTCCGGTACCGTCGTGGCAGCAAGCGGACCCGCATTGAAGAAATACGTCGCGGACGCGGTGCGCTGGGTGACGCCATCAAGCAACGTTCCCTGCGCCTGTATCGTCAGTTCGTACAAACCGGGCGCGGAGAACGCATAGAAGTAGTCCGTATGCCCGCTGCTCGGCGTTGACGGCAACGTGCCGGTGATGACATTTCCCGGCGCGGCGTTGAAAAATACGTTCGACGCGTTGGAGTACAACGAAAACGTTCCTGGTCCCGTGTAGCCCGTCAGGCTGAAGACGATATTGTCCTGAAACTCGGTCAGATCAACCTCCTCGGACGTGACACCGATGATTGGTGCGCCGGGACCGCCGGTCGGGAAAACAAGGTAATACGGGTCGTTGACTCCGACGCCAAGAAAATCGAACGCCGCCCCGGACTGCCCCTGCGCGTTGCGCGTGGTCAATGCCGCGTCCTCGATCAAGAAGAGCGTGGTCGCCGGGTCATATTCCTCGTCAGTGATGTCATCGTGTACCGCCATTTCCAACGTGTCGCCATCCGGAAATGGGAGCGATGCCACTTCAATATCCGCGTGACCGGATGAAATAAACGTAGTAAACTGTGCGTTCGCCGCTTGCGGAACAAGCAGGAGCGCGGATAGACCGATTGTTGCCAGCGTTAAGGTACGCAAGCCATTTGCAAAAACACGCATCGAAAAGAATCCTCCAGATTTGTTGATAATAGGAAAAGCCGCCCGCTTTTTATTTGGGCGGCTTGGCAAAATTGAAGTTAGTATCCGCCCACGATTTGATTTTCAGGGCGGGGATCGCTTTGACATGGCCATCACAGTAAAGGTAGTTGGCGACGCCCTGAGTGCGATTGAAATCCCGCACGCGGCTACGGCTACCCAGATCGGCGGGCAGATACGGGGTCGCACCGGCCCGATGCCGATCTGCCTCCACCTCGCCCAGGATCGCCAGCCAGTTCCTGGAAGGGGGCGTGTTGTCGAACCATGTTTTGCTATGTGTGTGGTCATTATACGAATTGCGTGCCAGACCGTCGCTGGCTTCGAACAGCAGGAACGTATTCGCAGGGGACGGGATCACATCGTAGAAGAGGTAGATATCCGGGTCCTCGATAATCTCGCTCGCGCCGTTGATGGAAGGGGTAGAGACATACGAGTTGAAAATGTAACTTGTGCCTGTTTTGCCGGTCTTCACTTCGTCGGCACGCTGGTCGTTCGGGCAAACACGAATCTGGTACGCATTCGCAATATAGGGAACCAGTGCGGCGACCCAGACGGCGGATGATCCGCCGTAGATATGTGAGTTCTGCGGCATGATGCCGTCGTAATCGTCGGCATACATCCGAATACCCAGACCCAGTTGCCGCATGTTGCTGGCGCAAGTCGTTTGTCGTGCTCTCGCCCGTGCAGATACGAACACAGGAAACAGTATCGCGGCGAGGATGGCGATAATTGCTATAACTACAAGCAGTTCAATCAGGGTGAATCCCCGCGATTTCTTTTGAGTAGTAGATTCCGACATTGTAAGACCCTCTCACGTTTTCATGCGGCATATTTTAATGCAATCACTTCGCAATAACGTTGTACATTATATGCTATGTTTTGTCAAACACATAAAAATATATTTTGCATCGAATTTGCATTATATATCGAGGCAGTGATATAGTTGGTCACCTTTGCAATCGTGTTGCATTTTAAAAGAGTCAACATAGGCGAAAGTAGCAACGCTCGGGGGGCGGACATTCCTTGTATGCACCTCAGTCTCACCAAACCGCTCGCTCGTGCTTGAACCTGCTTCGCTGTATGGTCACGTAGCAACATCTCTGACGAACTCAGAAAGGATAACAGCATGTCTTCAACGGCAGTTCGACAACGGCGACCGCCCGTTCGGCTTCAGGTATGGGGCGCGCTCGCGCACGCCGCGCTCATCGAGGCGGTGCGGCGGCGCGACATTTATGTCGCACTCATTCTCGCGGTGGTCATGATCGGCGGGACGGCGGTAATCGGCACATTCGGCGTTCGAGGGTTGGAAGTCTTTATCAAGGACGTTACGATGACGGTGATCAACATGGTCACCGTCGTACTCGCCGTTTTGTTTTCCGCCCGTCAACTGCATGAGGAGATCGAGCGGCGCACGGTTTACCCGCTCCTTGCTCGTCCGATTACGCGTTTCGATCTGATTATGGGGAAATACCTCGGTGCTGTGTTGCAGGCGTGGCTCTCCCTCGTTTTGTTTTCTGTCATCGGCTGGATAGGACTCTGGATTTTCGGAATCAGTCTCGGTCCGATATTCCTGCAATACATCGCGTTGCGTGCCGTCGCGCTCGCGGTCGTCTGCGCGATAACGATGCTTCTGTCCTTGCTGATGACGCCGGGTGCGACGGTGACGATTTCGCTACTGATTAATATCGGGGCGGCGACATTCTCGGAAGCCGTTTTGATGCTCCACGGGGCGGCGGGACGGATTGCCGATGGCTTCCTGCGGGCAACTTACTACGTCTTGCCGCATCTCGATCTGTTCGATCTTTCCAAAAAGGTCAGCTACGGATGGCAACCGCTTTCGGCGAGTACTCTGTGGGGATTGTCTGGCTACGCGCTCATCTATATCGTTACATTCCTGGGAATCAGCACCATCGTATTCAACCGAAAGGCACTCTGAAATGGCGCGAAAGGCGAGTTTTTCCGGCGGAGAGGTTCTGTTCGTGCTGATTGCTGTGACAATGCTCCTCGTGGGAAGATACACGGCACCTGTATTGAAACCTTTCGTGCAGGTATCCTCGGCGGGACTCAACAACACCCAGCAGACGCGGCTCGACGGTTCCGCTATGGCGTCTCTGTTCGGTCAGTTCCGCACCTCGATGGCGGATTTCCTCTGGCTCAAAGCCGACCGCTATCTACATAACGGTGTGGACATGCGCGGAATGACAAAATGGGAGCAAGAAAGCTCCCGGAAGATGAACCGTGTGACGAATGCGGGAGGCAAGGACGGCAATCGCGAGCATCACGAGGAGACTACGGCGGTTCCATCGGCGAAATCGGACTGGCGGGGATGGCTCGGCGACATGGACCGCCAGATCAAGCCGTTCAAGGAAATGGGCAGTCACGATCACCGGGACCCGAAGGAAGCCCTGCCGTTGTTCCGGTTGATGACGATCAGCAACCCCCACTTCATTCCCGGTTACACGGTCGGTGCGGCAATGATCGCCCGCGATAAAGCCAAGTATCCGGAAGCGGTGGCTTACTTGAAAGAAGGCGTGACGAATAATCCCGCTTCTATCGAGGTGCACGCCGCGCTCGGCGAGATGTTGATCGCCAAATTGCGTCGCCACAACGAAGCCCTGCCTCACCTCGAAAAAGCCATCGAACTGGCGGAAGTACGTGACGTGAGTGCGCTGAGCGAGGACGAGAAAGAAGCCTGGCAGTTCGCGTATCGGTGGGCGGTACTGAGTCGTCGCGAATCAGGCGACTTTCAGGCGGCGCATGACTTCGCTGTCGCTGGTCTGAGGCGGTTTCCCGACGACATCGTTTGCAAAAATCACTTGAAACGAACTGACAAAAAGGATACCTCGCCCATCCCATAGAAGCGTCCGCCGCACCAGTTCGAAGCGGTGGCTAATCTGGAATATGAGGGAGGCTTGTATATAGTAATGCACATCCCACGCTTTGCGGGCTATGCCCAAATCATCATCTTGTTGTTCGCCTTGCTTGCTGTAGGGACGCCCGCTGCCCGGTCGCACGTGATTCAAGTCGAACCGGTCGCCATCGTGCTGCGTCCGCAGGAAACTTTTATCGCCGCCGAGTTTTCCGGGAATGTGCAGGACATCACGCAAATACCTGGCAGTATTGTCGAGGAAGGCGAACGGACCGGGGACACGTTTACCGCACCAGCCCGTGACCGTATTGAAGCGTATATAAACGACCATTTGAAAATCGACCAGGGCGGTACTGTGCTTAAGGGCGAGTTAGCCGACGTGCGCTACGATAGCAATGTTGACCCGACCAAGTCGAAATTTCGCATGGCGTTCCGCTACCCCCGCCCGGATGGTTCGCAAGACCCGGACGCGGCGAAACAACCGATGCGAATCACCTCGACGCTTTTCAGTTACTTACCAAACGCGCTTGCTACCGTTAACGTTGGCGGGTATCAGCGGAATCTGCGCCCCGGCGAGTCCACCGAAGTAGACCCGTCCGACCTCGCCGCGAACTTGCTCACGAATATCGGCAACTTCCTGTATCTGGGCATGATGCACATTTTTCAGGGATTGGATCATCTGGCGTTCATCTTCGGCTTGTTGATCGTCGCGCCCAATTTCCGGACACTCATCAAGGTGCTAACCGGTTTCACGATTTCGCACTCGATCTCTCTCGTATTGGTGTCGCTCGGAAAAATCGAAATTCCGATGTTCTGGATCGAGATTTTCGTGTACGCGACGATCATGTACGTTGGCATCGAGAATATCTGGCGCAAGGACGTCAAGCACCGCTTCTGGTACGCTACTGCGTTCGGATTTATTCACGGTCTGGCGTTCGGCTCGAATCTGCGGGAGATCGGACTGCCGGAAGGCAACGCGTTGTTCTGGAGTCTGCTATCGTTCAATGTCGGCGTCGAACTGGCGCAGGTGATCGTTTGCGCTGTCATATTTCCCCTGCTCATGCTCTGGAAAGCCGACTCGGAGAAACGCGCCCGCCACGGGGCAATGAAATGGGAGACGGTTACGAAAATGGCATCGTTTCTCGTTGTCGCGGCGGGCGGCTACTGGATGGTCGAGAAACTGCTTACGCTCCTACCGGGTGGAAAATCATGACCTGATTTTCATAGCGCACGAACTACG
>JACMIS010000665.1 GCA_014381035.1 Armatimonadota bacterium | reverse complement strand
TGATCGGCGGCAGCCTGATCGGCGTGGACGCGGGCGGTCGGGCACTGCGCTATCTTTCAGGCGTCGCGCCGCTCCATCTCGCATCGGGTAAGTCCATTCCGCTCGTCACGCTGGTTATCAATGTGTTGTTCGTCGTGATCCTGACGGTGACGGCAGGTTTCATCTTCCGCGAGTCCTGGCAGGCACGGGGCGAAGTGCCACGCGGCGACACAACTATACCCGGTCCGCTCGTGACGAAGGTTCGCATCCCACCCTTCATTGATTTGCCGAATGTCGGTATCCGGCAGGCTTCCGTGCCACTTTTGGCGTATCTCGGCTTCCTTCTCGGGTTTCTTTCAGGCATCATGGGCGTGGGGGGCGGCGTGCTACTGATGCCAGTGCTGATGTACGGATTCGGACTCTCGGCACGCAATTCGGCGGGGACGGGGGTATTACTTCTTTTTCTTACGGTTTCGCTCGGCACGGTGCAGTCCGCACTGTCGGGTCATGTTTCACTCCCGCTCGCCGTAACCTTGCTCATGGGGTCCTCTATCGGGGCGCAAATCGGGGCACTGACAACCCATCGGTTGCCCAACCGGGTTCTGCGGCTTGCATTCGCTTGCCTCGTCGGGGCGGCGGCACTCGCGATGCTTTGGAACGCACTCCGACTTTCCAATGGCTGACGCGAGGCGGAATATTCGCCCTAACGTAACAGCATTTTCAGGTGACGAAAGCATCCGCGCTGCTTATTGGCTCCGTGCCCGGAGGCGTTGTTTGCGGGCAGACATTCGATCCCAGATGTAGTGGCAAGAACATCCCCTCGGGAATGAGGTGGTCAAATTATATGCGTCGGCTTCAAAGTGCCGAATAATAGGACTGGCGAGGCCGGACGTCGATCAGATGTTTAATTTCTAAAGATCTAATTCCTCAGTGTTTGCACTGTACCCGATACTGACACGTCAGCCTGTCAGGAGTCACTCCCACCGTTCCCACGGGCGAGCGTGTCGAGGAAGAGAGCCGCCGCCTCCTGACCGTCCGTACCGAAACCATCGGTCGGTGGATTGGCGATCAGCACCCTGACCTTTTCCGCCAACGAATCGACCGCGATGAACTCCCCGACTGATGTGAGGTTGACGAACTTTTTGGGGTGGCTTATCCGGTCGCTACTGTTGCTCTCGTGTGATACGCTAACCCAGGCTGTCAGAAACCGTATCAACCCCAGTTCAGTTTCGACGAGCCGGTTGACGTACGATTGCATCTCCCTCGCGTCCCCCCACGCACGCCACCGGTACAGCAAGGCTGCCAGCATCGGGTGACGTTCCAAGTCGCCGGTTTCCCCGGCGGTTCGGATGCGGTCGGCGCATGCACGCAGTGCCGCCGCTACGTCGTCCTCGGTCATTACGAACTCGCTCCGCCGTTTGAGTGCCTCCTCATCCCGTTCGTCCCAGTGGGCGGCGTAGCACGGCAACCATAGTGTCTCTGCTTCTTCCAAAGCACGGCGCAAGAGTTTGCTACGCCGCTGGACATCCTCGTCGCGTAGCAGGAGGTCTTTGATGAAGGATGCCACCGTCGCGTCACGGCTATCGAAGTGCATCATGTCGCTTTTGGATCTGATCAATTCCGGGTCCAGCGACAATAGTACCGAAACCACATTCCAGGAGTCATCAAGGTTGATCTCGTCCGCGTACGACGCGAAGCGGTCCAGGGCGACCGGTAGCACGCCTCGCCGCGCCAGTTCCCGAAGTATTCCCAATAGCCGGTCGCCGTCGCCGGTCGCGGCGAGGAGGCGGTTCAAGTCCGCCTGAGGAAGGTCGTCCTGGGGCACTGCGAGATGGAAATAGCGGTCGAAGAATGCCGGGTGACAGGCGTGGAGTTCGCGGAGTGCCTCGCGTGTTGCGACCGACCCCAGCCAGTAAGGTTGCTTGTCTTCGTGGAACGACCACGCCCCGGCGGGAAAAAGATCTTTGAGCATCTCGCGCAGGGAGTCGCGGTGGCGCGGTGTCGCCGACTCCAGTAGTGCCCTCATATCCGCACGTACGACCTCTTCCTCCTGCTTTGTGTAAGTGTAGTCGCCCTTCGGCTCAAGTAATCTCCGCTTCATAATAGGGAGCCGGGCGTAAACGTCCGGCTCGAAGAATCGGATCACCTCCAGCGCGAGCAGGTCCATCGGGTTGACCTCGAAGGAGTCGCCCTCGCCCCGAAACATGCCGACTGTAAACGAGAACGCGTTCAGGAACCGACGCACGTCGCGCAGGTTCTCGAAGTAGTCGAGCAACCGGGTGCCGAGTAGGTTGCGCCAGCGGCGGTCGTTCTCAACCCGGCGGTCGAGTTCCGGGCCGAGCGCGTCCGTCAAACCGCGCCCGATTGCGTCATGCAGGGTGCCCTTGGGCGCGAGCGGCACGTCGAACGGTACCTGGACGATCTTCTCCAGGTACTCGCGTCCGGCATAGTTCCCCCCACCCGGCGCGACAGAATCCAGGCTTCGCTCGACCGACTCGCGCTGGAACAGGAGTAGGTAGACGATGTTCGGGAAGTTCGCGTTCGCCTTTACCAGTTGGAAGATCAGCGGAATCTCGGAGGCAGTGAGCCGGTCGAGATCGTCCATGACCACAAGAACGGGACGCTCCAGTTCGAGCAGAGACGCCCGCAACTCCGTGCGCTGTTCAGCGAGAGTCTTCTTCGCGCCCGCAGCCTGCGCGGCGAGAGCCTCGCTGCCTTTCTTCATGGGGTCAGCGACATCACCCAGTTTGCCTGCCGCAACCACCGTAGCGGCAAGAACCGGGTCCCCCGTCGACGCGAATGTGGCGAAGCCCGCGAGTGCCTTTAGGGCGGTGGCACCGACAGCGAAGTTCGCTGCGTAGCGATTCCATTTGGCGGCTCGCGCCTCCCCGTCACCCGCCGCGTCTTCTCGCCCGAGGGCGATACCGACCTCGCGGAAGAACGCTGCGGTCAGGTCCTCCTGATTTCTCCACAACCACGGTTCAAACTCGACCACGTGCGGCTTAGTGTCCGGGTCCTCCGCGAGGGACTCGATGACCATGTTCTTGATGCTCGTCTTGCCACACCCCCAGGGTCCCATGAGCGCGATCACGACGCTCTCCTCGCCGACCCGGTCGCGGATGGTCGCCGCCATCCGCTCGGCGAAACGCCGTCGCCCCAAGATGTCAGCCGCCCGACTTTGAATCGCCGCGTCCGACGATAGCGTTACCCCGTACATCCCGTTACGCACATCTCCCATTTCGCCGTCGTCCATCCCACCAGACCTCCCCCCTGTTCATAGTAAATACTTGATTCCGTGAATCAACAACGCACATCTAACAAACCGGCACTCCTGAATCACATCGCAGCCTGGGATATACTCAGCAGAGTTGCACAAAAACGGAAAGATTAAAAATAAATGTTTTCGTTAGGGGTAGCCCACACTATCCGGCGCGTTTGATACCCTGTCAGGCGCGAAACGCCGGAGACACCACTCGGCGGGTGAGAAAGCACTACCTGCTCGCTACGTACCTAAATGCCAATCAAACCCCGCGACGGAGCATGATGGAAGTTTGGCGTCTGTATCGATACGCAACCCTACAGACATAACAACCAAAAATATTCAACGCGTTAAATCTGCCAAACTAAAATTTCCTATCACTTTTTCTTGACACGCTTGATACTTTGCAGTTATAATCCCGTAATCAACGAGAGGTTCTACAATGATCACCGTCCAACCGAAACTCCGCCCACACCACCAGGAAATTACCGATGACCACGAGGTCGTCGCGGAGATCGTCCGCGCCGTCCAGGAGGCTGTGCGTCGTGCCAGAGACACCTATAATACCAAGCGCCCGCTGAACGATCACGGGATGCAGCGGTACGGCAACGTCGTCGAAAACTTGACCGATCTTCTTTCCGAGTTCGGATTCGGGCGGAATGACATAGGGTGCCAGGTGCGGTTGGAGTGCGAGGACCCGGACCGCTACGAACAACCGATCCGCATCCTCGCGTGCAAGGGTACCCTGATTAAGAAGGGAGATGTCAGACTCCTCAAAGTGAACCCGAAGGGGTCGGATGGTCGTCGTTTAGTCGTTGGAAACAGCACCGCTTGGGGGCGGCAGTTGAGCCTGTTGGAAGTCGAAACAGAGGGCGATTCCTCGGAAATCGAGCCGGGTGACCCCGGTGCGATCTTCAAGAATTTTTGGGTTTGCTGGGAGATCGAAGGCAGGGATGACGACATGGTTTTGACCATTCATGTTGCGCTGCCGGAGGCTTTAAACAAAACGGGTACCGTATTCGATTGCGGGATCGAGTGCCACACCGTGTGGTCCGGCAAACCGTTTGAGGTTGCTCAGAGCGTCGCCGACCTTCCGCAGGGACCGGTATTCACCCCGGTGGTTGAGGAGCATGACGAGGATGCCGAAAGGCTGGAATGGTCGGACCCGTCACATATCCAGCGCACAGCGTCGCCCGAAAACTGACATGTCAATTCCAAACATCCCGACGGAGGAGTTCTCTCCCCGAAGGCTGACTGTCGCCAGGCAACGCCGGGAGTTCACAAAGAAGGACCTCGCCGGGGCGGTGAACGTAACCGCACAGATGGTCACTTTCTATGAGGACGGACGGCACACACCGGAGGTTGCGACTGCTCGGAGGATCGCCGAGGCGTTGGACTTCCCGCTCGCTTTTTTCTACGGGGACGAGGTGGATACGATCCCGCTGGAGGCAATATCGTTCCGTTCGCGACGGGCGATGACCGCCAAGGTGCGTGACAAGACGACCGCCTCAGGCGAAGTCGCCGCATGTATCGTATCGCCCGCCCTGGCGCGTCGGTTCCGGCTACCGGTCCCGGCGGTGCCCGATTTGAACGGCGAGACGCCGGAGGTAGCCGCGCAGGTATTAAGGGCGCAATGGGGACTCGGACAAGCCCCGGTGACCAACGTGGTGCATCTACTGGAAAGCGTCGGCGTTCAGATTTATTGGTTTGAGGAGGAATCGCCTTTCGTGGATGCGGTTTCGTTCTGGCGTGACGTACAGCCGTTCGTGCTGCTGAGTCAGCGGTCGCGCGGGGGTGAGCGTGCCCGCTTCGATCTGAGCCACGAGTTGGGACACCTTGTCCTGCACCGCCGTGTGGAGGATATGGACGGCCAGCAAGTGGAAAACGAGGCGGATCGGTTCGCCTCGTCGTTCCTGATGCCCGCCGACCAGTTTCGCTCCGAGTGCCCTAAGTTCCCTACCCTGAACCAGTTGCTGAACATGAAAGAGCGGTGGAAGGTGTCCCTGCAGGCGATGGTGCGCCGGTGCCGGGACACCAGCATACTGTCCCAGTGGCAGTACGAATGCGCCTTCCGGCAGATTTCGACCAACGGATGGCGTGTGCAGGAGCCGGGGAAGTTAGACTGGGAAACTTCGGCGATCCACAAGCAGGTCCTGGACCGGTTGGTGGATAAGCGGGTTTACCCGGAGGACCTGGCACGTGACGTCCACCTGACTGTGAGGGAGTTGGCTGCCTACATCCCTACGATCAACGAATACCGCCAGGCGATCCAGGAAGAAACCCCGCAGAGATACCTGACCATTGACGAACTGGGCTATTCCGCGAACTATTAAGAAGATGTCGGGATGTTGCCACGAACCCGGTTGTTCTCTTGACATCCACCGCGCGGCAAAGAGCGTTGAACACACGTCAGGTAGTGGGAGCGCATCAAAAAAGAATCACCCGCTTTTTTCAATGGGTTTAGGACGCGGTCAGGAGTTTAGTATAACTCCCGGGTTTCCCTATCCTCTTCCCGGCGTAGTCTTTCGTCGCGCTTGTCTCGGCGTTTCCTGAGCATTTCGGTTGCCTGTTGCCATTCCAAAGGAGTAAGGCGTGCGCCCATGCGATTCAGCCATTCGGGTGCTTCGGCACGTTGAGTTTCACCCGGTTCACCAATCTTGAGGGCGGCTCGGAGCAATATCCGACGCCGGGCGGGATCATCTTCGACCGAAAAGGAATCGACGATCAAACCAACGGCACGTGCATTTTCCATACGGTTCCAAGTAACACAGGCGGCTTCATAGACCCGTACATCCTGATCTCCAATGAGGTCGCGGACGACCTGCGATATGTCGTCCGATAAAGGCAGGAACCCGAGAACGAAGCAAGCCCCCCATCTTTCGCGCGGCTCGGGCGATGTAGTGCGCCCCGTGATGTGTTCACGAATTGCCGTTGCATCTTTCTCGTCCCCCGCCCGAACCTTCTCGGATAGGGCGTACGCGATGCGATGACGCATCACCAACTGCGTTCGGTCGCCAACCAGCAGATTGAATAACTCCGGTATCGCCCGTGTTACGTCAATATCGAGTAGCAAATCGAGCGCGTAGATACGGTCTTGTTCGTCCTCATCGCGCAGTAGTCGTATTGCGGCGGCATAGGCCTCGTCCGGGGCGAAGGCGGCAAGCCCTTTGATAGTCCGAATATCCCTGCGCTTTAGCGGCTGAAATGCGGTCCGCACCAAGTAGTCGCGTGCCTGCTGGCAGTCCAGTGCG
>JACMIS010000664.1 GCA_014381035.1 Armatimonadota bacterium | reverse complement strand
TTTTGCCATTTTTAATGTTCTTTCGTTTTATTGTATCGTTATCATTACCCACTTTGCTAAAGAGCGTTTTCCGTCTTTCTCTATGGTTTGTTGGGGATTGTCAACGGTTTTTGTGATATACTGATGGTATGGATACGGAGACTTTTGACCCGCGTGACGAGGTGATCGAGGACTTTCTGGAAGGGCAACCGCGTGCCGCCCGGTGGCGCGAATACCGGCTCGCCTTGCAGACCCGATTGGACGCGGCGAAGGAAAAAATAGCGCAAACTACGGAGGGTTCGGGGGAACGTGCCGAGCTCGATGATCGCATCAAGGAACTGCGGGAGCAGATCCGCGTGCTGGCGGAGGAAGAGGCGATCACCCAGTTTGTCGAGGATTCCGTCCGCTCTTCTCTGACCCGCCCGCGCCCGCTCCCCGATTTCGACGACGAAGAGTATTGATCACCCCACGTTTTCTCCCACCCCCGCATGCCCTCCGGGTGCCCGGGGGTGGGAGAAAAACGGTAAAATGTCCCATGCCGCGTTGCCAACGAACTTTTCGCTATCTGGGAGATGGCACCGTGACGTTCGGGGCGGGCGTCGGGACCTGGGTCTGCCCGCACTGCGCTGAGCACGAGTCTTACGCCACCGTGCGCGATGCCGACCTGCTCGCGTATAATATGTTCGCGCAGAACGCCTGCGTTGCCGATTTCGGCACGCCCGCCGACGCAAAACTACCGGTGGTGTTGCTCTGGGGAATGCGCCCCGAGTGTGTGTACGAGCCGAGCGAACGTCACTACGAGATCTATCTCGCCGCCCACTCCGACCCGTGGCAGGCGCGTTTGCAGATGGGGCACGAGATCTTCCACCGCGTCGCGGGAGAGGGCAACGTCTTTCACTGGACGCACGAGATGCTGGCGTGCCTGTTTTCCGTGCGGCTTTTGAGGAAAAGCGGGCTCGCCGAATACGCCGAACAGATCACCGCGCAGTACCACGCCGAAGCTGAAAACTGTGCGCTATCGACGCTGCTGCGCGCCGACCCGTGGCGCGAGGCGGCGTACCCGCCGGGATATTATGGGCGTGCTTTCGTCACCGGAATGCGATTGAAAAATGCGGTCGGGTATCCCGCTCTCTGTCGCCTGGCGCGGACACAGACCTTTGCCGGGGTGCCGAATGTCGCCGCATGGCTGGTATCGTTGCCCCCGACGGAACAGATTGCGGTAGAAAGCGTCCTACGTTAAACAAACCATGATCCGCGCCATCTTCTTCGACCTTGACGATACCCTGATCCGCTACGACGCGGCGTATGAAGTCGCCCTGACGGCGTCGCACACGCTGCTTGCCGGTCGCCACCCACATATTACGCGGAGCGAACTGCGCAAAGCCATCTATGCCGCCTACGAAAAACAGTTCGGTTATGGCACACCGGGTTTCGCGGATTTGGGTATACTTTCGATACGGGAACTGCGGGAGACTCTGACCGGGGACGCCCTCCGTGCGTTGCGAATAGAACCGGAGCCCGATTTTGTCGCCGCGCTTATCGAGACGCACGAAAGTGTCGAACGGCGCGAGATCCAGCCCTTCGCGGATACCGCGAAAACGCTGGATATTCTGGCGGGATCGTTCCCGCTCGGAGTGATCACGAACGGACCGTCGGCGATGCAGCGTGGGAAACTTGCCCGTCTGGAACTAACGCATCGGTTTCCGGTAATTATTGTGGACAGCGAGTTCGGGCACCCGAAACCGGACCCCCGCATCTTCGCCCATGCCGCGGAATCGATAGGGGGTGTGCCGGAAGAGTTACTCTTTGTCGGCAATTCGCCCGAAGCCGATGTCGCCGGTGCTGTGGCGTCAGGATGGACGAGTGTGTGGCTGAACGCGGACGACGCCCCGCTTCCGGCAGGCATTCCCGAACCGCACCACATCGTGCGACAATTATCGGAATTATTAACGATTCAACCCGTCGCCAGTGCGTTACGGTGCGACTAACAAAGAAAGAGGCTCGATGCCCATTTTGCCCGTTGTTTATGCGGTCGCCGTCCACGCGCAAGCCGCTCCCGCGAAGAAGCCGAACCCGGCGATCATATCGGTTCAGTTGCAATGGGTGCGCCAGGACCCGGCGACCGCGCCGGGCGGGAAACTACCGGAACCGGTGCTCCTTCAAGGACCGATTCTAACGACTGCGGACGGGCAAGTGGCGTCCATCGAGGCGAAAAGCGACCCGAAGACCGGGGTGAACGACATATTCTTCGTTTCCCTGTCGCCGACACTGGAGCCTGCCGATAATGGAAGCAAAGCGAGCGACACACCGGACGCGAAAAAAGGTCCCACGGTGCGTATACTATGGAACCTGCGTGTTTCGGATAAAACGTTCCCCGGCGGCGTGGGAAGTGTCGCTTTGACCGGGGCGACACGCCTTGTCGTGGGGGAGGGGAGCGACGCCGTCGTCGCTCGCTTTTCCCTCGCGGACCCGAAGACGGGTTTTTTTACGGAGTACCGGCTCAGTGGGCGCACCACCGTGGGCGATATTCCTAAAAATGGGGCACCATAAGCCGGTAACATCATCGGCGTCCGCGCCGTATAAAAGGTAGGTGAAATCTCTCCCAACGAAGGGAATGAAGCGGACACCAAATCGTTTGATTCGGTGAGATTTGGGTACACATAAGGCACGATTACCCGAGGCAGTAACACCAGTATGCGATACGGCGAGTTTGCATTACAGGGAAGGACCGGTTCCGGTCTGTACGTCGCGGAAGGTCCGCGATTGTGGACACCGGACGCGGGATACACCGGAATCGTTCTCATCGCACAACAGAAACCATTGCTGGCAGTGATCGGCGGCTGTGTAGCACAAATAAAACGCAATGGTGAGATCACAACTACCGGCTACGGACCGGTACACGGGGGGGAGGGGCGACCAGTGACACTGGGCGGATTAGTAATTATGAGCGGATCGCGACACAAAGAACCGACACAAGTTATAGGACATCCCGATTTGGCGTCCGGAGCGAGCGTACAGCGCGGCGACACGTTGTATGTTTCCGTTGCCGAGGCGATTTACCGTGAATCACGGGGCGAGTTGGTCGAGGTGCATTTGACCCCGACCGCGGAAGACAACGCCGCACTATCGGACCTGCGGGCGCGGGCACGCCACCGCTGGGAGAACGACCGTCTCCCGGACGGCTGGACGCGACCGTTGCCGCCGACGAAAGAGCAGCAGGTCCCTATGCCGAAGGAAAGTATGGGCGCGTCCCGCCTTTCCGAGGAGTTGCGCCGTCTCGCCGAAGACATAAAAACACGGGATCGAAGCAAAGAAGCGTAAAAGCGAAGCGAAGCCAAAAAACGGTGCAGGCGCGGCGAAGGTATCGCCGCGCCTGTTTTGTTTGCGTTTCTTCCTTGACAAGCGGGTGTTGTCGCCCTATAATCCCTTTCGTTGTCGCCGTTTGCCGGGGGAAGCCGGAACGCAAACCGTGCGCTACGCGGGATTCAAGCCTTCTTAGTATAACGGTATTACAGTTGATTTGTAATCTCCAGAACGGAGTTCGACTCTCCGAGAAGGCCCGCGCGTGCGGGCGGCGGGACAAAGCAAAACACGGGTAGGTGT
>JACMIS010000663.1 GCA_014381035.1 Armatimonadota bacterium | reverse complement strand
GAGACACATCTGCTCCGCTTCGACGACGACGGCAAAATCGTGGAAAACGTAGTCGGCTCAAACAACCCGCTTTCGCTGGAAATGCTGTTCGCCGACACGATGCGCCCGATGGTTCTGCCGACACTTTTTCCGACGGCAACCCTCGATGCGAGAATCACCGCCGCGTCGTAGATCTTCGACCGGCAGTTGCGATAACAGCAACATGTCCCAGTAGGCACAACGGAAGGAACACAGAGGATAGCATCATGAATATCGGAATTATTGGGTCGGGGAACATCGGGGGAACTCTGGGAACACTCTGGACAAGCGCGGGGCATTCGGTCCTGTTCAGCGGACGGGATCAGGGAAAACTAAGCACTCTGGTCAACGGGATCGTTGGCAACGCACGCTTCGGGACGGCGGCGGACGCCGCCCGGTTCGGCGATGTGATCCTGTTCGCCGTCCCCTACACCCAGACAGACGCGGTACTCGCCGAAATAAGCGCATCGCTCACGGGCAAACTGATCATCGACGCCCGCAACGCCTATAGTGCCAGTTTCTCGGTGATCGAAATGCCCGCAGGAGTAACCGCCGCTTCCGAACTGGTCGCCACTCTGCCGGGTAGCGCACGCGTCGTCAAGGCGTTCAACACGCAACCGACGCAAGTACTCAAGCAACAGAACCACCTGCCGGAAGAGCAGCGCATCACCATCGTGATCGCGGGGGACGGCGCGGAGGATAAGCAGATCGTGGCACAACTCGTGACCGACGCCGGATTCGCCCCGCTCGACATCGGCGACCTTTCCACAGTCGCCCTTCAAGAACCAGGCGGCCCGCTCTACGGCATCGCGTTGCCGCTGGAGGAAGCGAAGAAGCGACTATCCCAGGCACGAGGGTAGCGAAACTACACAGAAAAACCGGGTATCCGTTCCGGGCACCCGGCTTTCGTCCGACAGATTCGTTTTAGAACCGGTAGTGCGCAGGACGTTACGCGATTCGCAGATTGCGGACGGTCAGGCGGCTGACGTTTAGCATATGGGCGACGCCCCTCATATGGGATGCGTTCGGTGAGGGCGGTTTCAATCGCACTAATCGTTTAACCGATTATATTTCTTCATCACGTCGCGCAGACGGTTGTGAGGAATCGCAAAAACTTTGTTGCCGTTAATTCCTTCCATATCTTCTCCCGCGACGAGAGCGTTGATAATTGCTTCTTCGGTTGCTTCGACGGTGGCGCGGAAAATCGGGTTGAGGCTTGATTTGGATAAGGAGATTGCCGTCATTGTTTTGGTCGCTGTATCGTATTCAACTTTCTTCGTTGAAAACGCCAGAAATATATCGCCGGACGAGCTACTGCCCGTCGTTCCGGTGCGCGCCATTCCCAAAGTTGCTCGTTTGGCAACCAGATTTAATTGCGAGGACGATAAAGGCGCGTCCGTTCCGATGACAATAATAATGGAGCCGTCTTGTTGCGGCTTTTCTATGGGTTCCAGATCAGTGATTTCTTTTCCCACCGGAACGCCAGCGATGACTAAATCCGGCAGTATGCCAAAATTTGCCTGCACCAATACACCGACGGTGTATTCCTTTGTGCCAATTTTAACTGTCCGCGAAGACGTTCCGGTGCCGCCTTTGAAGTAATAGCAAATCATCCCCGTTCCGCCTCCGACATTTCCTTCAGCAGTTTTTCCGCCGGTCGCGCCGTTTAACGCTGCAAAGACATTTTCTTTCTTGACATGATAGCCGTTTATATCATTTAAGAAACCGTCCCAAGTC
>JACMIS010000662.1 GCA_014381035.1 Armatimonadota bacterium | reverse complement strand
TGGATAACATCGCGATCCCGGCGAATAAATAGAGACGGGACCTCACCCCGCCCGCAGCCCCCCAACCCCCAATTCTGGGGGAGCCTGGGAGAGGGAGCAAGCCACCGGACGCGAGTCATTACCGTGTGTCCCCTCCGGCTCCCCCAGAATTGGGGGTTGGGGGGCTACGGGCGGGGTGAGGTCCCGTCTCTATTTATTCGCCGTGATCGCGATGTTATCCACATAAACCTTAAACAAACTCTGCGGGGCGAATCCGAACAAGCCCGGTGCGCCGCTCTGGTGCGCGGTCTTGTGCGGCACTTCCAGCGTCCATTTGTCGGGCTCGGTGTCACCGCGCTTCCACACTTTCGCACGGACGATGCCGGAGCCGTCGGGCGAAACATCGACGCGCGTCTTCATCCGGTACCAGACTTTCGGCGACCACTTAAATGGCACTGTCGCCTTGATCCGCTCCTGATTCGAGTTGATTTCCAGCTCCTGCGCGTTGCCGGTCAGAACGACGTAGTACCGCTGGTTGATCACACCGACCGTGCCCAGTGTGCGCCGGTTGCCGTCCGCCATCACGTCCGCTTCGTAGGTGTAGTTTTTGTCGTCCGCCGACCCGAAAAACGCCGTTGCCCGCTGGAAAAAAATGTTATCCAGCGTTTTGGCGAGGACTTTGTTGCCGTCCAATTCGCGCACGTCGAACTTGAACCGTGCCCCGATCCAGGTCAGCGGCGGGTAGGCGAACTTCTCATCCAGCGCGGCGGGTAAGGTTTCGGTCGGCGTGAACGATTCGAAGTCTTCCGTGAGCGGCAGGGCAGACAGGATGCGCCCGCGCATCGTGCCTTTGAATCCGTCCACCGTCGCCTGAAATGCCCCGGCGGACGGTGCTTTCGCCGTTAGCGTGCCGTCACTGTCGAACTCGCCGTCCATCTCGGAGCGGACGCGGGCGGTCGGAGGGATGAACTTCGCCCACTTCACTTTCGCGCTGTCGAATGTTTCGGTCAGGAAACCGTTGGCGTCGATGCCGCGCACCGTGAACTTCGCCGTTTCACCCGGTCGCAGAGTCACTTCGGACGGGACGATCTGGAGCGCGACGGTCGCTCCCGCTTTCGGATACGACTCCATGGCGGCGGTTTTTTTCGGCACGCCGGGGTTATTACCCTTTTTGCCGAAGCAGTACAGTTTTTCCGTGGTGTGAACGTACACTTTGCCGTTCCACGCCGACGGGGCACCGATACAGCGACCGGCTAACTGCACTTTCGCCAGTTCCTTAACGCCGGTGTCGCTCGGTTTCAGGATGTAGAAAAGCCCGTTCTGGAGCGGCACATACAACTTACCGTCCGCGTAGAGCGGCGACGCGTGCAACTGGTCGGGACCGAGTTTGTATCGCCACAGCACTTTCCCAGTGTCGGCGTCCACGGAGCAAAGTTGTCCGGTTTTGATAACCTGATAGACGCGGTTCCCCACGAGAACCGGCGACGACGAGATCGCGGCGAGATCGTTGCGCCACGATTCGGCGGATTTGTCGAGTACCGGGGGACCGGCTTCGGCGGGTGTCGGCGTCGCCGCGACTTTTACCGCCGTCATGCGCCCGGCATCGGACGAATCCAGGTTTTCGTCGGCATGTACCCCGATCACCTGGTCTTTGTATAACACCACGGTCGCATTCATGCCGCCCGCCGAAACCGGGTATCGCCACACGGTTTCCCCGGTCCGGGCGTTGACACAGATCAGGCTACCGTCGCCCGCGCCGGTGTAGAATACGCGCTTGTTGTCGCGGTAGGAGAAAACCGGACGCGCGAACGAGTTGTCTTTCGGCGCGACGCCGGGACTGCACGACCAGACCATCTGCCCCGATTTTTTGTCGAAGGCGTAGAAACGGTCCATTGCCGCGCCCTCGCCGCCCCAGTTACTCGTTATGCCGCGCACCAATACGAGGTCGTTTTCCACAATCGGTCCGCCGGTGCGCCCGTTGGTGAACGTCAGGCGACCGAGCGATTCCATCATCGGGTGTTGCCACAACGGTTTGCCATCACCGGTAAACGCCGCGAAGACGCCCGCCGAAGTCAGCACATAGACGTTCCCGGTCTCGGCATCCACGCACGGGCTACCGATGGCG
This sequence comes from Armatimonadota bacterium, assembly GCA_014381035.1. The sequence goes on along the minus strand of JACMIS010000662.1, from coordinate 10,069 downwards.
TACCGGTCGTAAGTGATGTCGGACAGGTAATCGTTGAACCGTTTCTCCCACTTCTTTTTGCCCGTCTCGGCGTCCGCGCAGACGAGTACTTCCTGCAAGTCGGCACCCTGACCGGCGTACCCGAAGGCGTACACATTGCCGCCCGCGATAACTGGTGTCCCGCCCCCCGGCAGATCCATCGCCCAGCGATGGTTTGTGCTGCCCGGCTTCCAGGTGTCCGGCAGTCCCGTTTCGCGGGAAACCCCGGTCTGCTCGGGACCGCGCCAGTTGAGCCAGCCGGTCACTTCGGCGGCGGCAGGGCGAACGAAAGTGAGAGCGGTCAAACCAGCGAACACGAAGAGTGAATTACGAAGCATACGATTTAGCAGGATAATGTTCATCTATTTGTCGGATTTCAAACGGTACGAAACCAGGCTTCCCTCATGGCTACGACAGTAAACCACGCCGTTAGAGAGTACCGGTTGCGTCCAGCAGGTGCCGGTCATCACTTTGGCACGGGCAAGTTCGGTCAACTTGTCGGGCGTAGCGCGTATCATCACCAGTTCGCCGCGCTCGGTTAGCACGATCAGTTTGCCATCGGCGGCGATCAATCCGCCCTTGCCCATACCGCGCATACTCCAGCGTTCGTCGCCGGTCGCCACATCAATACAGCGGAGCGTGTTCTCATCGTTGCCGTACAGCGCGCTACCGATCTGAACGCAGGTATTGAAATGGTTCTTCATGTTCCGGCTTTGCCAGACGGGGGCAACCTTGTTCCCACTGACACGGAGCAACGCCCCTCCTTTGCCGTAGTTCGACGAGATAAAAACGGTATCCCCGGAAAATATCGGGTCCGCCGCGTTCACATCGTAGGACGTCTCCCAGGGATATTGCCACAACATTTTTCCAGTCACCGGATTCACCGCGGTCAAACCTTTGGCTCCAAAGATCGCCACGCCCCCGCCGAATGTGACCGGCGAGGAGTAGCCGGACACACCGGTCCCCGACTTCCATACGATCTTGCCGGTTGTTTTATCCAGCGCGGTGCCTGCACTACCGATGTTATAGACGACCAGATTCCCAGATAGTAACGGCGACCCGGCGAACCCCCATCCCGGCGCGGCGGCACCGGTCTCCCGCGCGACATTTTTCTGCCAGACGACTTTGCCGGTCTGCGCATTCAGGCACAAGGCGAGACCCTCACGGCTTAACGTATAAACATTGTTTCCAGCGACAAGCGGGGTTGCACGCGGTCCCTCATAGTCGCCCGCACCGCACGGATAGCGGTACTGCCAGATCATGCGCCCCGTCGCGGCGTTCAAACAGTGGACGATGTCCTGGCTGCCGTCGTTACCGATGGCATAAACCCGCCCGGCTTTCACCGCGACATTCGAGAACCCTTTGCCGATGTTTACGCCCCAGACGCGCTTCGGACCCGCCGCCGGGAACTGCGACAGCAATCCGGTCTCGGCAGAGATGCCGTTGCGTGCCGGTCCGCGGAATTGGGGCCAGTCGTTTGCCCGCGTCTCCGCCGACCCGAAAAAGGATACCGCGATCATCAACGCCCCGACAATCGTTGTCGAGCCGTATTTAAGAGGTTTTACCCGATGCAAGATTATTCGTCCTTTTATTTCACCGCGTAACAGAGCAGAACGCCCTGGTCGCGCAGATACAGTTTGCCATCCGAGATCACCGGATACGCCCAGGAGGGTTCGTTACTACGTTCCGGCTGCTCAAACCGCGCCTTTTCAACATACTCTTTCGGGTTCGCTTCGACCAGCGCGACGGGACCGCGCTCGCTCCGGCAGTACAGCATGCCGTCGGCTGCCATTACGGACCCTTTGCCGACGCTTCGTTCCGCCCACATGACCTTGCCGGTCTTGAATTCCAGGCAGGTGAGTGTGCTGTTATCGAAGCCGTACAGATAATCTCCGACGAGCACCATACCACCGTGGTGGTTCTGCATCTGCTTGGTGAAGTAAACCTCTTTCGCCACCATGAGTCCGGTGTCCGTTTTGAGTTCCGCGAGTCCGCCGCCGTGCCCATACGCCGCCGCCGCGAACACATATCCCTTGTCGAATATAGGCGTGGAACAGTTGATTCCCCCGCGCGATGCGGGCGCATCGAAATGCCACGCCTGCTTGCCGTCCGTCGCTCGGAGTCCGACCACCCCCCCGGTCAAAAATTGGATATACTGTCGCTGTCCACTCACATCGGCGGCGATGGCAGACGAATAGGCGACCGTATTCCCTTGCGGGTCGGCCGACTTCCAGGCGACCGTGCCGGTCTTTTTATTTAGCGCGACCATCGTCGCAGTGCTCCCGCCAGGCGTCACGATGACGTTGTCGCCGTCTACAAGCGGCGACTCACTGTACCCCCAGCGCGGGACCGCGCCGCCGAAATCAGTGACCAGATTCTTCTTCCAGACGAGTTTCCCGGTCGCGGTTTCCAGGCAAACCAGTTCGCCCCCGACGCCAAGAGAGTAGACGTAGTTGCCGTCCACCGTCGGCGTCGCCCGCGAACCGTACCCGCCCTGACGCCCTTCGAGCGTGATCGTCCCGGCAATCGGCGTGGACCAGACTTCCTTGCCGGTCTTCTCGTCCAGTGCCCAGACCGTTTCTTTTTCGCCTTTCACACCCATTCCGAAGATGCGCCCCTTGGCAACGGACGGCGCGGAGTGTCCTTCGCCGAGATCCTTCGCGGACCAGAGAAGTTTTGGACCGCCCTCGGGCCAGGATTTCAGCATACCGACTTCGCGGGACACGCCGGTGCGCCCGGGTCCCCGCCACTGGGTCCATTCGTCGGCACCGGCGACCGCGGAAAACGAAACGGTCAGGAGTCCGATCAGACCCGCTTTTTGTAGTGAACGAAACTGTTTCATCGCACGACCCTCCTTATTTGGGGATGCCTAAACACTCTGTCTGTCCGGCGTAAAAACCGCCGCTCACGCCGATGGTGTAAACATTCAACTCGCGCCCCGGTCCCATGACCGTGAACTGATTCGCTTTCGCAGTCTGCATCGCCTGTATCGCTTTAACGTGACCATCGGCAAACGCCGCGCTGAACGTGTTCGCATGCCGCGCCTGCACCAACTGTATCTGTTGACCGGGAGCCGCCCCGGATGTGACATTCCCATCGTAGATCATAATCGTGCCGGCAGGGATGCCAATGTCCGCGAGTGCCGCCGGGGATGCGCCGGGAAAGAAGCCGTTCACGAAAACCGCGTGATTCACTACATACCCTGTAAAGGTCGGTGTTTGCGGGCACGGCGCCCCCACCAGCGCAGCAATATTGATCGCCTCATCCTCGCTCGGGCAACGCGTGATCTGATCGTTCTTCACATACGGCTCGACCGACGAATAGAACGTTCCGACACAGGAACCGTTCAGGAACGCCGAGAAGGGAAATACTTCGTCGTAATCCTGCACATACATCAGCGTCGCCAGTGAATACTGCTTATTGTTCGAAAGGCACGAGGTTTGCCGTGCCTTCTCGCGGGCAGACGCGAAAACGGGAAAAAGGATCGCGGCGAGCAGGGATATTATTGCGATGACGACCAACAACTCAATGAGCGTGAACGCGGCAGACGGTTTGGTTCGGGATGGCTTCAAGGCAGTACTTTCTCAAAACATAGGATTATGCTATATTGGCGTAGACGGGCCGTATCTCCTGCAAGTTCATCGATGCCTAAGGGTGTTGTCCCTTTTTCTTTGTCCTGCCCGGACGGGGGCAACTCAGCGAAACCGCAGTTTCCGCGATTATGTTGCATCGTCGTTACCTGTGGTGCTGGTGAAAGCGGGAGATGGAATCGGCTTCGATGGAGGGTGTAGGAACGCTCCCATTTCTATACGTATTGGTTTACAGGAACATTCCCATCGTACCACTTTGGAAGGAAAAAATAGATGAACCAACGATTGATCTCCGCTGCCACGATTTCTATCCTGCTATCCACGACCGCGCTATCCTCCGCACGGTTGCCAGAGAAGAAAGAGACGAACTGGCCGTCCTTCCGGGGCGTGAACGCGAGCGGGGTCGCCGACGGTTTTCCGACGCCGACGACATGGAACGTCGAGAACAAACAGAACGTCCTGTGGAAGACACCGGTTTCCGGTCTTGGTCATTCCAGCCCGGTCATCTGGGGCGACCTTGTTTTCGTCACCACAAGTGTCAGCGGTAAAGACAAAGCGGAACTCAAGGTCGGTCTGTACGGCGACATTGACCCGGTGGAGGATAACACGATCCACGAATGGAAGGTGTATTGCCTCAATAAAAAAACCGGCAAAATCGTCTGGGAGAAAGTGGCTGCCAAAGGAGTACCGAAAATCAAACGGCACACGAAGGCGACGCAGGCAACCCCGTCGGTCGCGACCGACGGCAAAAACGTGGTCGCTTTTTTTGGCTCCGAAGGGATGCATTGTTATGATATGGCGGGCAAATTGCTTTGGAAACGAGACTTGGGCACGCTTGACTCAGGCTACTTCGAGGTTCCCGATGCGCAGTGGGGTTTCGCCAGTTCGCCGATCATCCATAAAAACCGCGTGTTGATCCAGTGCGACGTGCAAAAAGGTTCGTTCGTCGCTGCTCTCGACCTGAAAACAGGAAAGGACGTGTGGCGTACGCCACGCGCCGATGTCCCGACCTGGAGCACGCCCGCCGTCTCTACCCTATCTCCGCGCCCGCAAGTCGTCGTGAACGGTTGGAAGCACATCGGCGGTTACGATCTGGAAACCGGCAAAGAAACGTGGCGACTGACCGGCGGGGGTGACATTCCGGTGCCGACGCCGCTGGTCGGGAAAGATTTCATCTTCATCACCAACGCACACGGCAGGATGTCGCCCGTCTACGCGATCCGCCCGACAGCGACGGGCGATATTTCCCTCACCGGCGATGAGCGGACGAACAAACACATCGCCTGGAGTGTGCCGCGGGGTGGTGCCTACATGCAGACGCCATTGATCTACGGCGACTACCTGTATAACTGCCGCGATAACGGCGTACTCACGTGCTACGAGGCGAAGACGGGCAAGCAGATCTATCAGGAACGGCTCGGCACCGGGCGCACGGGATTCACCGCCTCCGCCGTGGCGGGCGACGGCAAACTCTATTTCACCAGCGAGGAAGGCGATATTTTCGTGGTCAAGGCAGGACCGACGTTCCAACTACTCGGCACGAACCCGATGGGCGAGATCTGTATGGCCACACCCGCGATCTCGGAAGGCGTCGTCTTCTTCCGAACGCAGGGGCATCTGGTCGCGGTCGGGGTGAAGGCGGTGAAGTAGAAACTGACGCCCGGAAGCCCTACCCCCTATTCGTTCCGTAGCGCATCAATCAACCGGGATCGTAGCGCGACTGCTGTTGCCAGCGCGGTAAACACGAACCCACTGACAAACACGGCAAGTAACGTCATCCCGAGCGACAGATAGGGAATCTCGGCACCCGGCGAGCGTAACGCGGGGAGTATCGCAACCAGCGCGGACGCGATTCCCGCCGCTAAACCGAGCATCAGCAGAAGCGCGTGCTCCCGGAATAGGAGACGGAACAAGGCATCCTGTCGAAACCCGACCGCCCGGAGCAATGCCAACTCGCCGCGCCGATCCCAAACGTTGCGCAACACAATCACGCCGAGACCCGCGCTGCCGAGTAACAGCCCGAGTCCCCCAAGGATCGCGAAGATCGAGAGGTACGTGTCCTCAACGGTGTTAAACGCCGCCAACCGCTCCGCCGTCGGCAGAAGGCTCAACCCGACATTCTCCAAGCCCTGCGTCAACTCCCGGCTGACGTTCGCGGCGGATGCGGGCACGGCGTCCACGAGGAAAACCTGGTAGCCGCTTTGCGACGGAAAAAGCCGGACAAAATTATTCTCGGAAAGGATCAACCCGCCCTGCACGATGGAATTCGCCAGAACGCCGACAATCTTCAAGCGGTATGTGTTGCCACGATCATCGGTGTAGGGCACGGTATCGCCCAGCTTCTTCCCGAGCGACCAGACGACGGTGTTGGTGTCACCGACCACGGGGATGGTTCCGTCCGCTGATCCCTGATCCAGCAATCGCCACGGGTCCTGCACCGTTCCGCCGAGCGTTTCGGCAAAAGTGAACGCTTTTCGGCTTTGGAACTCTTCGGTAGCAATGCCTAGAAGACGCGGGGTTTGTGCCCGGTTCAGGTTCAAACAACTGGCGTCGTCCCCTTCCCGGAGGCGAACCGCGACGATTTTAGCGTCGCCGAGTGCGGCGGCATCCAGCCCGAACTCCCCGCGCCCTGCGGCAGTGTTCAGGTCCGAATAGACCGGTAAGGCGGACTCGCCATACAGCGCGAAACCGCCGGTCCCGGAGTTGCGCCGTCCGGCGTCCGCGCCGGGGTCATGCCGGTTTGCCCCCACGGCGACGACGAGGAAGCTGCCGCAGGCCAGCAACGTGATCGCGCCCAGACTGCGCCCGGTGCGGCGAACGGCGTTGCGCGTCGCCAACGAACCAAGGGTGAGCACTCCCCCCGCTTCCCGCCGCTCCGCCTGGGCAAGGAACGCACGACACGCGGCGATGCTTCCGATAAGCAAGAATGCCCCCGCCCCGAAGAAGTAGCCCGCGCCCGCACCGCTCTCGCCGCTTCCCGAAGCGAGCAACACCAGAACGACTGCCAGTAGCGAGCTTACCAGGATCGTAGGAACGCCGGGTAGCCATTTCCCCCGCGACTGTCCCAACCAGCGCGACTCGGACTCACTTCCACCCGCTAACAATTCCCGTGCCGGTGCTTTCGCCTGTCGCCGCGTCACCAGAAAGATCGAGAGCAACGCCATCGCGAATCCGGAGAGGCCGCCGATAAGTAACGTCTGTGGCGTGGCATGGTAGAGCAACGCCGCATCGGCGACGGCACCGCTCCACACGGAGGAAAGACCGGCGATGATCCCGCGTGTATAGAACGTCGCCAGCCCGACGCCGAGAACTCCGGCGACGAACGCGATCACGCCCCCTTCCAGAAGCAAAAGTTGCTGAACGCTACGCGGTCGGAAGCCGAAAGCAAGAAGCGTTCCGACCTCTTCAGCGCGTTGCTCGATGGCGAACGCAAACAACAGCGCGGTCAGGAGCAGAGCCGCGATGATCAAGAAAAAACTGAAGCCCAGAAACAGTTGCCCGAAGTCGAGCGATTCCGCGCTGGCACGGGCCGCACGCTCCCGAACCGGCAAAAAGAAAAGCCCTTGCGACGCCGGGTTCAGTGCTTGCCGCAAACACGTTTCCACAACATTTCTTGCCTCCGGATTCGCGGACGCGTAACGCACTGCGGTCAGATCACCGAAGCGATTATTCCAGATGCGCTGTCCCGCCGTGAGCGTTAAAAACACCTTCGGAGTGCCCCGATAAACATCCCAGTATTTCTGATCTTTGTCGCGGATCCGATCCAGATCCACCGGCACCCCCGGTTCCCAATCACGGCAGTCTTTTTTATCCGACAGACCGGGAATATCGGGCATCAGTGCCGGGTCGCGGGCGGGTCCGGTCATCGGTACGATAGAGCGAATACGAAAAACGTTGGAATGTTGCTCCAAACGGCGCATTGGACCGACGAGATAGTAGGTCAGGGTCAGTTTGTCGCCGACCTTCGCACCGACATCATCGGCGAACCACTGGTTGATAACCGCTTCATCGTCCGCCATCCCCGGCGGAATCAGCGGTCCCTGCAAAGCGGCGACAGTGGAGTACGGGGTGGCGCGGTCGCCGACACGCAACTCGTTGACAAAATAGGTCAGTACGCCTTTCGCGCCTGGTGTCGCCCGCAGGGCGGCATCGGCTATCGGCGGGTCGAGGAAGACGCGGTTCGTGCGCAGTTCCAACAGTTTCTGCCCCGGAACATCACGCAGTTCGAGACCGGAATCGGCGAACTCCCAGTGTTTCCACAGCGCACTCGTCGCCTCAGCTGGTTCCAGTTTTCTGCCCCCACGCTGGTGGACCAGGAGCGTATTTGCCCGCGCCTCCATCCCGACCAGTTTCTGCAACGCGGATAGCGTCAGGAACGCGTTATAAGGCGGTACCTGATTCGCATCAAGGCTGAACCGCCCCAGCCTACCATCGGCAACAATCGCGGTGATTGGCAACCGGATCAAAACCGTGGCGTCCTCAATCGTAGACAGCGGCGCGTCCCGCGACAGCAGACTCGGCTTGTCCACGCGCAAAATCACCTCGTCCCCGACCGATACACCGAGCGACCGCGCCAGTCGCTCGTTCAGCGCGACGCCTTCCGCACCGTCGTTCGTCAGCAGTTCCGGTTCCCGCCCCCCTTGGTTCGTGGCGAGTCGCCAGAAATCGGGCGTGACCCCGAGCACCTGCACCCGCCCGACGCGCACATCGCCACCACCACTACCATCCGCTTTCTCCCCGGTCGCCGTACCACGCAATAACATCACCGGCGCGACAGCCGTGCTCAATTCTCCGGATAAATCGGCTCCTAATTTCGCACGGAAAAACCTGCCGGGACTGTGCAACGCCAGTTCGACCCGCCCGAGACGCGCCTGTGCCATTCGCTCCAGACTGTGGCGTACCGAATCCCCTACCGAAAGGGCACCGGTGATGATCGCCGTGGCGAGTATCGCGCCGAGGAAAACCCCGACATGCGAACGCCAGAAAAACCGTGCGCTACGCAAGACCAGTCCCAAGAGGGTCATCGCGAATCACCCCGGCGACGCAGACTGCCGTCGCGCAGTTCGTAGGTAGTGCCCATTTGCTCGGCTAAGTCGAGGGCATGCGTGATCGTCAGCAAGGCAACCCCCTCTTCCCGATTCAGTTCCAGAAGCAGGGCGGCGAGATTTTCCGCGTTGCTCCCATCGAGGGCACCGGTCGGTTCGTCGGCGAGAAGCAACTTCGGCTCGTTGATCAGGGCGCGAACCACGGCGGTGCGTTGCCGCTCACCGCCGGACAACTGCCCCGGTCGGTTCATCAACCGCTCCCCGAGTCCGACCCTATCCAGCAACCGTCGCGCCCGCGCCTCCGCCGGTTCTATGCGCGGGCGCGATCCTTTACCCGCCAGGGTAGGAAGAAGAACGTTCTCCAGAACCGTGCATTGCGGCAAGAGATGATGTAACTGGAAAACGAAGCCGATTTCACGGCTACGCACTTGCGCCAGCGCGTCATCGGAAAGTGTGGCAAGGTCGGTTCCCTCCAGCACGACCCGCCCGCTGTCCGGACGATCCAGGGTGCCGATGATATTCAACAGGGTACTTTTCCCCGAGCCGGAGGGTCCGACGACCGCAACGGACTCCCCGGCATGAACGCGTAGGTTCAGATCGCGTAACACTATGGTTGGCGGAACGTTGTCACTACTCCGGTAACTTTTATCGATGCCGATCAGTTCCAGCAGGGGCACGCCGTTCGCATTCATGGAGCAACCGTCTTCGCCGCAACCGAAGCGGTATCGTTCGCCTGAGTCGGCACGATAGCATTCGCTTTAGGCGCAGGCGCGGCTTGCGGGCGGTACAACGTGACCAGACACCCCCCGACCGCCGCCATCACCAAGCCGACATAAAAGGGCCAGCGTATCGCCGACAACCCGCCCGCAGGCGGATGCTGAAACAACACAACCAACGCGTTCACAATCGGTGCACCGGCGAAGACGATGGACATGACGACGGAAGGCGAGCCCTTCGCCCCGAACGCAAGCAAGACGCAAAACGCCCCGATGGCACCCACCACCCCGGCGATCAAGGACCATCCCATGCCCTTGACCGGCATGTGCCAGGAAGCCCCGTTCAACATCAAAATAACCAGAGGAGCCAGTACGGCGGTCAAAAAATAGGCTATCCCGACAAACAAAAATGCTTTATAACGACCGTTCACGGGGTCGCCCATCGCCATCTGACCGGTGTGCAAAAACACGCCGTACACGCCCCACGATACAACGGTCATCAGTGCAAACACAAGCCACGCCATCCCCGGCTGGTTCGCCTGCCCACTTTCCATTTTTCTTTACCTTTTCTTTCTTTTTTGTCCTTCGCGGACGGCGCCAACACTTTGTTGGATCGGTTTAACCTGCGGTGCTCGAGGAAAAACAGCAAGGGCTAACCCGGCTCATGTAACTTGAAACTGCACCGCAGGTTAAACCGATC
>JACMIS010000661.1 GCA_014381035.1 Armatimonadota bacterium | reverse complement strand
TGACCAACCAGAACTTTGAGACCTTTTTGGATAAATCACTTCAATCAAAGAGTAAGTGAACGAGTTATAACGCCAAATCGTCGTCTAGCGGGTCGCGGCGTCGAACAACAAATCGGCGTATAAGCGAGACCTTGCGCAGTGGCAGGAGTGGACCGATGGGGATCTGACGACCGGGGGCATCGAACGGTTTTTGGTGCGGTTGCATGGGGACGGGAATAAACCGTCTTCGGTGAACCGCAAGAAAGCGGCGTTGTCGGCATTCGCGAAGTTTCTGGTCGGTGAGGGCGTGCTTTCGGAAAACCCGGTCGCGATGGTCGAGGGTGCCGGGCGACGCGAAACCCATCTTCCGCACGTGCTGACAGCGGGGCAGGTAGGACGGTTACTGGCTGCGCCGGACCGCACTACACCACGTGGGCGGCGCGACGCCGCGTTTCTCGAACTGCTTTATGCGACGGGACTGCGCGTCTCGGAATTGTGTGACTTAGTTGTGGGCGATGTGGACCTCCCGCATGGTGTATTGCGTGTTCAACGAGGAAAGGGGGGGAAGGAGCGGTGGGTACCCGTCGGTGCTCCGGCACTTTCCGCGCTCGCATCGTATCGCTCCGACATCCGGAAATCGCTCCCCACCAATCCGCTCTTCGTCGGGCATGCCGGAACTGGAAAGCACTCTATCGGGCGGGGATTGGTCTGGAGAGCGATCCGCGAGCATGCCAGGAAGGCAGGACTTCCCGAATTACCCTCGCCACACTGGCTCCGCCATTCGTTCGCGACGCACCTCCTATCCGGCGGCGCGGATGTTCGCGCCATTCAGGAACTCCTCGGTCACGCCCGCGTTTCGACCACGCAGATTTACACCCACGTAGACACCGACCGTCTGCGAATCGCCTACCGCGCCGCCCACCCCCGCGCGTGAATATTTTTGTGTTGCCAAGACGCCAAGTAGACCGGGCAAACTGACGCGATGGTTGGTGCGGGACAGGTCACCGGTCAAGCTACTCTAACGAACCTAATGGATTGCGTTATCAGAAAGATACTGTTGCAACGTTGTCTTTGTTTTTGCCGGGAGCCTACCGTTCCGTTCGGGTTGCGCTTTTCCGTCCGCGACTAATTCGGTCATGGCGATGAAGTTCTTGATGGCATCCTCCGTGAAGCCGATTTGTCGTAACTGCTCATGCCATTTTTCCTCGGGTATTTGTTCGACGTTCACATCCCGCTTCAGCACTTCGCCTAAAGCATCGGCTACATCATTTGAGCTATACCAGTCCGGTCCCTCTAACTCGTAAATTGGGGAGCCCTCTATCGTCGTGGTCATGATGTTTGCTACGAACTCAGCAACGTCGGATGGCGAGGTCATCGGTATCTTCAGGTCTACCGGGTAGAAGGTGGGCAAGATACCTTGCTCTTTCGCCTGCGGTACGAACGATAGCCAGTTGCTGAAATAGTAACCCGGTCGGACGAAAATAGACTGTGCCTTCATGTTCGTGAAGGCACGTTCCAACAGATAGGACATTTTCAGATTCCCTACCGGAAATTGCGCCCCGACAGAAGACAAGCCCACTATCTTTTCGATGGGCGACGATTCAATCGCCGTCCGATAATTAGCCAGAATCGCTTCGGTGTCTCCGATGACATCATTCGAGTCTCCGGTCTCGGGGGTGAGAACGAAAACGGTGTTTCCGTCTACAAATGCCGTCTGCAGATCCGATAGTTGGAATGAGTCTGCCACGACGACCGGCACCCCTTTTTGCTTAAAAATCTCGACTCTGTCGTCCGTATGAACAACGGCTTTGACTGGTGTGTTTTGTGTCTGCAAATGGTCAACTACTGCGGAGCCGACTCGTCCGGATGCGCCCAAAATGATGTTCAAAATATCTCCACTGTTTTTACATCATTGGTGAGTTTGCCCCGTTTTAGATTGAAGGAAACAAGTGATAGGAGTTGCGATGATTTACGGGTGCGAAACGCGGAGCGTCTGTCTTGGTTGCGGATGCTCCACCGTCACTGTTGCGCCGCCGGGGAAGACGACACTGATGGATTCGACTTCGGTTTCCGTGCCCAAGCCGAAATGCGCGACCGGTTCCATCTGACACAGGTAGCCGGAGCCGGCGTCTATCACGCGCCGCTGAATCCGGGTACGCGTTTGCAGAGTGACGACCGCGCCACGCGCCGGTGCGCCGCCTTTTGTCAGGGGCAGGACGCGCAGGTAGGCGTTGTTGTTCGCGTCTGGTTTGTAAAGGGTGAGGGGTTGCGCTCCCTGTTCGCCGTGGGAAATCAGCAGTTCCAGTAGCCCGTCGTCGTCAATATCCGCGACTGCCGCGCCGGTGCCTAAATCTCCCGCTTCTTCCGCTTCGCCGATAGAAACCCGTTGCCATTCGCCGTTGCGCCAGGCGAAAAGACGATTTCGCTCCCCGATATTGTTGAAGAAAATCTCCTCATGACCGTCGTTGTCGAAGTCGGCGGCGATCACGGTGCGCACCGTGGACGGTCGCGCCATTTCCGTCGTCGCCGCGTCCATGAAACCGCCGAGAAGGGTTTGTAGGTATAGCCGGTGCTCGCCCTGCCAGTTGCCGATACAGAGATCGAACTTGCCGTTATTATCGGCGTCGAATACCGCTATGCCGCGTCCGTTCTCGTGCGGATCGGCAAGCCCCAACTCTTCCGCTTGATTAGTGTACGTGCCGTCGCCATTATTCACAAAAAGGAAGTTCGCCCCGTTCTCGTTCGCGGCGAAGATGTCCATCGTTCCGGGCACGGAAATGAGTGGGAGCGAAACCAGTGCGCGACCGCCGGTGATCAGCGCGATCCCGGCGTC
>JACMIS010000084.1 GCA_014381035.1 Armatimonadota bacterium | reverse complement strand
GTTGTCTCTGCCGGAGATGTCCTAGTCCCGCTTACCGGCTTCGTCGCGGAACGTTTCCATGCCCCCAGATACTTCGTCGCCAAAGCGGACGCCTCTTCCGCTGTCGCATCCCCGGTCACGATCAACACTGCGTTCGCTGGCTGAAACTGGCTTCGGTACCATCCCGCCAGATCCCCTTGACTGATTTTCCCCAGTGTCTCCGGTGTGCCGACGGCGGAGTTGCCGTACGGCGTGCTACCAAACAACACCCGGCTGGCGACGAGTCGTGCCAACGTTCCCGGCTCCCGATAGGATACGGATAAATCGTCCAGTGTTTGCGCACGCAGACGGTTCAACTCCTCGGCGGGGAACGTCGGGTTTTGCACGACATCGGCAAAAATCGGCATTGCCACGGCGATGCGAGTTTTGAGGACGCTCAACGTCACCGAGGAGCTATCGTAGCCCGCGCCCGAATCCAGTGACGCCCCTAATTGCTCCACGCTGTCGGAGATCTGGGTTGCCGTACGGCTTTTTGTTCCTTTGGTCAGCAACTCAGCAACCATTCGGGCACGCCCATTTTTGCCCGGAGGATCACCCGCTGCTCCGGTGCGGACCAGTAGTTGTACCGTGACCAATCCCGAACCAGAACGCGGAACCGTAATCACCCGTAAACCGTTCGGGAGGGTCGTGTCCGCCGGTTTCGGCACCGCGACAATGCGTGGTGTCGCGGGTGGCGGCGGTGTCGGAAACGGGTTGGCGGGTGCCGGGACGGATTCTTGCGCCCATGCCGTCCCAATGAGCAAAAAAGCAACCGTTAGTGTCGTAATCGCGGTTCTCATTTCGCGGTTCCTTTTGTCGCGGGCTTGCTCGTGTATCGGATCACGGTGCGGTTCGCCGGGACGAGATACTTTTTCGCGACGCGAAGCACATCGGCGGGAGTGACCGCGTTGATTGCCGCGAGATCGGTGTTGATTCGTTCCGGATCGCCAACCAGAGTCGCCAGACCGAGATAATTCGCGGTGCCGTCTACTGTCTCGCGTTCGCGGACGATGTCGTCTACGAGATTGTTCTTTGCTTTGGCGAGTTCAACGGCGGTCACCGGCGTCGAGCGGAGTTTTTCGATCTCCTCCAGCGCGGCGGGTTCCACGTTGGCAAGCGTTTTTCCGCCCGCCGTGGTGACCTGCACCGTAAACAATCCGGCGTCCTGACGCGAATCCGGCGATACCGATATGTCGGAGGCGATCTGCTTCCGGTAGACAAGCGAGCGATACAGGCGCGACGACTCACCGCTGCCTAAAATATTCGCGAGAACATCGAGTGCGGGAGTGTCTTTGTCGGCGATACCCGGCGTGAGGTAGGTCGCGGTGAACGCCGGAAGCGGTACATCCGGGGCGGAAACCGCGACGCGTTTCTCCTTTTTGCGTGGCGGCTCTTTCACTGTGACGCGGGGAATCGCAACCGTCGGCTTACGGATAACCCCGAAATATTTGTCCACCCACATGTCAAACTGTGCCGGATCGAAGTCGCCGACCACCACCAGAACGGCATTGTCCGGGCGGTAGTAGGTTTCGTGGAACGCCTTCACATCGCTCAGGGTCGCGGCGGCGAGTTCGGCGATGTTGCCGATAACCGGGCGGCGGTAGGGATGCGCGGAAAAACTCTGGATAGTGGTTTGCAGATACAGATCGCCGTAAGGATTGGCGGAATAGCTCTGGCGAAACTCCTCCTGCACGACGGCACGTTCCGATTTGAAGTTGGCATCGTCCACATTCAAATTACTCATACGCTCCGCTTCCGCCCAGATCAAACGCTCCAGATGGTTACTGGGGACCGTTTCGTGATATGCCGTCAGATCGTCGGCGGTGTACGCATTGTTCTGCCCACCGACATCTTCCGTCATACGATCCAGCTGCTCAGAAATCATGTTGCGGGTAGACTTGAACATCAGGTGCTCAAACAGATGGGCGAACCCGGATCGTCCGGGCGGATCATCTTTTCCGCCGACCTTGTAGAAAACGTAGATTGCCACGGTCGGTGTCCGGTGGTTTTCCGACGACAGCACCCGTAAGCCATTCGGCAGGGTTCGATCACGATATTTCAAGGGGGGCAATGGCGATGCCGGGGTACTCACCGGAGGGGGCGCGGCAAGTGCCCTGGGAGATACTCCCCCAGCAATCAAAAGTGGAAGCAATGCCAAACAAAACAAACGAAATCGCATGGTCCGATTATACCTGAAGAAGTTCACAGTCTGAACCACCGCGGAAACGACGGGATCGTAGCTACGTATCGAATCGTATACGCGGGCGCTTTAGTTTAATGCATCGAATGTCTTTCAGATCATCGCCTGTTCCGAGTTGGGATAACAACATAGCGCATCGGACCTCCGATTTCCTCAGATAGCGCATTTGCTTCTTCCACCCTTTTGTTATAAATATCAACCTGCTGATTATAGGTTGCGGTATCCCGCTTGAGGAAATCCAGATGACTGTTGTAGTTGCGAATGACAACATTATGCTTTTCAAGCAGCGCGTTATTTTCGTTGACTAACGCGTTATGTTTGGACAGTAGAAGC
>JACMIS010000660.1 GCA_014381035.1 Armatimonadota bacterium | reverse complement strand
CTTGTCGCCGCCATTGACGAGTTCAAGGGGGCGTGGCGTTCGTTGCGTAGCGTCGCGGCGGAGCGATTGACCAAGGAGGCGCGGGGCAAGATGCGGAACTGCCTGAACGAATCGGTCACCCGTAGTTTACTCGCACGGCACGGGAACGGACCGGCGACCTGGTATGCGTTTTCTGTTATATGAGAGGGGATGCTCCCCCCGAATCGGGGGGAGTAATCGGGTAGGATAGCGGACAGGAGAAAGACTGATGGGATTATTCCGGACGAAATCGGGGCGGGACGCCTGGGATGAGGTCGCCGACGCGGTCGGTGGTGTCGTCGCCGGGCGCGGGGATGTTTGGGGCGGCGGACCGCGCGTCGAGGCACCCATGGACGGCGGTCCGTGGACGGTCGTGCTCGACACGCAAACGGTGATTATTCTGGTCGGCAAGGTGCCCGTTCCGATCTCGTATGCCCGTGCCTGCGCGCGGTTCCTGACGCGCGACGGGTTACGAATTTCCGTGTCGCGTGCCAATCCGTTCACCGGCATAGGGAAGATGTTCGGGATGCAGGACATCGAGATCGGCGACGACGCATTCGACCGCTCGTTTGTGATCAAGGGGAGCGATGCCGAACAATCCCTGCGTCTCCTGAACGGCGAACCGGGCGCGAAGATGCGGCACCTGCTGGAAACGTCGCTGGGCAGCTACTTCGGCGTCGCGGACGATGGGCGAGACGCCGGTAGTGGCGGCAAACTTCCCGAGGGTACCGATGTTGTGTACGCCGTGCAGAGTTCGGCGGGCAACGAGCAGCTGATCGCCGCCTACAATCTGGTTGCCGAAGGGTTGCGCGGACTGCACCGCATCGGCTCCGCTTCCGACGAACCGGTGTCGGATTCTACAGGCGGGCGGTGAGTACGCCGTGTGGTGCTGTAGCTATTGGCGGCGATGGCACTGCCCCGAAGAAATATCCGAGCACGACGCCCAAAGAAGACACCCGATATTACCCGCATATCCACGGGCAGATCGAATAGCACCGCGATTTTTCGGGGTCTAAGTCGCCGGAGTCAGAAAGATCCCGGCGACCGGACATCGCTTTCGTACCGGACTCGTCCTTGTTCGACTTCCGCGTGAATGGGCAACCTGCCGAATAGATATGCTGGGTACGGGCGGTAGGAGGCAGGTGCACCATGGAGTAGTTCCAAAACGCGCCGATGACCATCCGGCGCGTGGTAGAGGACATCTTCAATCACGTAGTCAATTTCTTCCTCGGACATCTCTGGGACTCGTGTGATAAGGTCTTCCACCAGGGAAATTTTTGCATCGCCGGACAGATGATTCAATGACATTGTCGCTAACCGTCGCAGTTCGGGATCAGTCAGCCCCGCGTGGAGCATTTTGATTCGCCGCTCGTTACTACCGACTGACTTGCTGAGGAGATTGCTGACGACCTCCTCCCAGGTTGCAAGATCATCGCTTTCTACGTGAGCGGGTGGCCTTCTGAAAAGATCGGTGAGAAAATCCACAATCCCGTCGTCCTCCGGGGTCACCCACGCCTGAACCAGACCTGACGTATCCTCCCCACTCCAGAATGCCGTCATGGGGTTTCGCTCCGCCTCGTATATTCGCTCCACGTATCGGAGTATGTCATCCATCGCTTGATCCAATGCGTTTCTCCTTGTCTTCCATTGTATTGTAGTCAAGTGTAACACAGGACGGAAAGGAGGAACTTACGCAGGACCGAGGGAACTGAGTGGCATCACTTCAACGGAGAACACGATGACGACCCGCCGTTTCTGGCTTCCTATCGTTCCGGCGATAGGGGCAAGTACCCTAATAATTTTCGCCGCCGGTAACGCGATCACTGCCGGGGCGCAATCACCGCGTCCCGCTCCGAGTGTTTCGCCGATCACGAAGGTAAAGACCACACCTACCGTCGTCCGCGAGGGCGCGGGGCTTCCGGGGGCGGCGAAGGCGTTTCTTTCCTCGCTGCCGCCGCCGTTACGGGCGAAAGCAGTTTTCCCGTTTGACGCCGAAGAGCGGCTGGTGTGGCATTACGTCCCGATGGCGCGGCGCGGTGTGACCGTCGGCGAGATGGATGGCAAGCAGCGTGCGACCGCGATGGAATTGCTCCGAACCGCCTTGAGCGAGGCGGGCTACAAGAAAGTCGAGACCATCCGGGCACTGGAGACGGTGCTACAGGAGATCGAGAATGACACGTCCGGCTCGAACCGCAACCCGGACCGCTATTACTTCACCGTCTTCGGCGAGCCGTCCGCGCGTGGGGCATGGGCACTCCGTTACGAGGGACACCATCTTTCGCTCCACTGGACGATTCTGGACGGTCGCGTGGTCGCCAGTACACCGCAGTTTCTGGGCGCGAACCCGGCGCGTGTGGGGCGTCGCTCGTCAGCGACCGGACCGGCGGAAGGGACGAACCCGCTATCGGGCGAGGAGAGTCTCGCCCGTGCTTTTCTGCGCTCGCTGACCGTGGCGCAACGCACGAAGGCGATAGTGGGGGACACCGCGCCGAACGATATTCTGACCGGCGTCCGCCGACGGGTTGAGGCGGGGGAGGATACCGGGGTGACGTTCGCGGAACTGGATGCGAAGCAACGGGGGCTCTTGCTCAGCCTGATCCGCGAGCACGCCGCAGTACAGACGGATGCGGTCGCCACGCGCCGTCTGGACGCGATCCGGAAAGCGGGTCTGGATAACGTCCGATTCGCCTGGATGGGGGGGATCGAGTCCGGACAGGGGCACTACTATCGGATTCAGGGCAAGACGTTCCTGATCGAGTATGACAACACGCAGAACCGCGCCAACCATATCCACACGGTCTGGCGCGATCTGCGCGGCGATTTCGGCGAGGACGCGCTAACCGAGCACTACCGCCAGTTCCCGCCCGGCACCACGAGCGGGCAGAGTCACGGACACGACCATCCCCACCGATAGCGGAAAAAGAACGACGGAAAGAACCTTTATGACAGAAACGTTGGATACGCTCCCCAAGACGATGCGGGCGGTGGTTTGTTGCGGTCCGGAAGACTATCAACTGCGCGAACTTCCGGTCCCGCAAGCGGGACTGGGCGAAGTCGTCATCAAAGTGGACGCCGCCGGGATCTGTGCGTCCGACGTTAAATGCTACACCGGTGCGCCGATGTTCTGGGGGGATGCCACCCGCGAAGGGTACTGTCAGGCTCCCATCGTCGCGGGGCACGAGTTTGTCGGAACGGTGGTCGCACTCGGCGAGGGGGCGGGGAAGCGGTACGGACTAACACTGGGGGACCGAGCGGTTTCGGAGCAGATCGTCCCGTGCTGGGAGTGCCGCTTCTGCAAAAAGGGGCAGTACCATCTGTGCATGGTCCACGATATTTACGGTTTCCGTTCCCGCACGCCGGGCGGGTTCGCCGAGTACATGAAGTTTCCCACCGGGGCACTCAATCATAAGGTGCCCGGCACGCTGAAACCGGAGCACGCGGCTTTAATCGAACCGCTAAGTTGCTCCATGCACGCCGTCAAGCGGGGCAGTATCGAGTTCGGCGATGTCGCGGTGATTGCCGGGTGCGGGACTCTGGGCTTGGGTATGGTCGCCTACGCGAAAGGGAAGTCGCCCGCCGCCCTGGTGGCGATAGATCTGTCCGAGGACCGACTGGACCGGGCGCGGAAACTGGGGGCGACACACACGTTGAACCCACGCACCGAGGACGTCGTCGGCGCGATCCAGGCGATGACGGACGGCTACGGGTGCGACGTTTACATCGAAGCGACGGGGCATCCGGCTTCCGTCGAACAGGGCTTGCGGGCGATCCGTAAGGCGGGGACCTTCGTCGAGTTTTCCGTGATGCGCGAGCCGGTCACGACCGACTGGACCGTTATCGGCGACACCAAGGAATTGAATCTGATGGGCTCGCATCTCGGACCGAACTGCTACCCGAGCGTCATCGCGTCTCTCGCGTCAGGCGCGGTCGATGGGGGCGTCTTCGTCACGCATGAGCTTCCGCTGGAAGAGTATGTCCGGGGGATCGAACTCGTTCACGAAGGCAAAAACAGCCTGAAGGTTTTGTTGATACCCTGATCGGATTCGGCTTCGCGTAGAAGGGCGCGGGCGAATAAAAAAACTCCCGCAACCCGTACTCGTCTCGCCTGCTTGAATGACGCGCCGCCCACAACGCACACCAAGCAGGTTTTTTCCGATTTTTCTCTAAATTGTGGGCATGCCAACGCAAACACCAACCAGAAACGGCGTCCCACTCGCCGCTGTCGCGCTCGCCGCGCTCTCCTTTGTCTTTCCCGCTGTCGCAGGGGCGCAAGCTCCCACGAAAGTGGACGATGCCGCGACTCTGGGGCGGCACCTGTACCCTCTCGCGCCCGCCATGCCGGCCGCGCCGGAGGTTTCCATAGATGTGAGCGATTTCCCGGAAGGGAAGGCGTGGGCGGAGAAGGCACAGAAGGTCGTCGCCGAGTGGTACCCCCTTGTCTGGCGGATGCTCGGCACCGAGGAGCGCACCCCGCCTAAAACCGTCAAACTCGTTTTTAAGCGAACGCTGAATGCGCCCGCTTACGCGTCCGGCGACAGTATCACGGTCAACGGCGAGTGGATCACGCGGACGCCCAACGACTTCGGCATGATGGTTCACGAACTCACCCACCTCGTCCAGGCGTATGATGGACCCGGCGAACGTCCGGGCTGGCTGGTCGAGGGCATCGCCGACTATGTCCGCTGGTGGCGCTACGAGCCGGAGGTGCCGCGCACGCGCATTGACCCCGCGAAAGCCAGCTACAAGGATGCCTACCGCACGACGGCGGGTTTCCTCGCTTACCTGACGGCGAAGTACGACCGTGGTCTCGTCCCGCGCCTCGATAGTGCGCTACGCAAGGGCAAGTACAGCCCTGCGATGTTTCAGGACGCGACCGGCAAGGATCTCGACGCGCTCTGGGCAGAGTTTATCCGCACCGGCGGACCGTCCTATGGACTCCCGGCGGCGTCTGCGGCTGCTTCGTCTGCCCTCCCGATTCCGCCCGAAACGTGGACCGAGCACTGGTTCGAGCACAAGCAGACGGTCAAGCGTATCGCTTTCAACGACGACATCGCCGTTTACGTGGACGACGAGACGAACCGTGCCGCTGTTGCCGCGATGATTCCCGCGCTGACCGATATGTGGAGGTACACGAAAAAAACCTACGGTTCGTTCGGTCCGGAGGGACGGCTTTATTACCTCTTCCACCAGGGCAGATACTCCGGCGGTCACCCGAGCACTTACTTCGACGCCTCGCACGACGGGCGAAACGTCAGCGATTGTGGTCCCGGTCCCTGGACGGCGGCGTCCACGCTCGATCTGCCGAGCCACGAAGTCGGGCACGTCGTCGAGGGCGCGAACAACGGCGTCCACGGCTCCCCGGCGTTCCCGGTGTGGGGCGATAGCAAGTGGGCGGAGTTTTACCAGTACGACGTTTACAAGGCACTCGGGCGCGAGGCGGACGCCAAACGGCTTTACGACAAGTTTATTGCCGGGTCGGACAACTTCCCGCGTGCGAAAACATACTGGTTCCGCGACTGGTTCTATCCGCTCTGGCGCGACCACGGCGGCGGGCAGGTGCTGGCGCGTTTCTTCGCGCTGACCGCGAAGAACTTCCCGACGGAGCCGGAGAACGGCGGCAAGAACCGCAAGTACAGCCGCGACATGAACTTCGGGGAGTACGTTCACTTCATGAGCGGCGCGGCAGGTACGGATCTTCGCCCGCTCGCCGAAAAAGCGTTCGGTGTCTCGGCGGAACACGATGCGCAATTGGCAAAAGCAAAATCCGAGTTCCCCGGCGTGGCATACAAGTGAGCTTCGATCAGGACAATGATCAATCTGTCCCGTTTTGAAGGTCTTTGCCGGTGCTGCGATGTCGGGATGCCTGGGGCGCGGTGGTGTGTCACGGTCCACCTCCCAGCCTCCCATATTGTCGGTCACGGAACCACGATGCTGGCGGAGCAAAGGACCGGATAGGGGACGGGAATGCTTTCGGGAGTGTTGTGTCAGCGGGGGCAATACGGGAGATGGGCGAACTGGGCGAGTGCGCGCCCCAGACGGTCGGTGTTTTCCTGGTTCATCACGCCCAGTTCTTCCCACGTGCTGTCCTTGCGCTCGGCACGCATTTCAAAGACGATGTTGCTTCCGCGCTTGACTCGCTTGCCGACGAACCGGACGAGTTCATCCAATTCGGCGCGTTTTTGCCATCCCCCGAGTAGCAAAGCGTTCCGCTGTTTATCGAGTACCCAACGATGCGAAAGCCAGATGGTGTAACCGCCGTAGCAGAACAGGACGACGGCGACAATCGTCCCGAAGAAAGTCGCCTCCTGTCGCATCTCCCCGCCGATGGACGTTTGGATTAGCCGGAACACCGTCGCCGCTGCCAGAACGAACGACGGAACGAAGATCAGAGTTCGTAGAAGTTTCTCTTTAGTAGACCAGCGGATAATCAATCTGTCTTTCTTGACAACAGCTTCGTGCCACGATAAATGCACCAGAATTCCCCCATTGAGGGGTGGATACCCATGCATCGTGACCCGGCAAACCAGAAAAGCGCGTTTATCGTCGGATGAAATAGATTCCTCTTCCTTGCGAGGGCTATTTTTTCTGTTTCGGTCGCTCCGGTAATTTGGCAGGGGCGAGGAGCGATTCGGCGGGCGACGGGTCGTCGGCGGGCGCGATGATCTTAACAACGCGTAATCGTCGACGAAAATATGCCCGAACTTTTTGCCGACGGTGCCGCGAACAAAAACGCGATCCTGACGCCGTATCTTTTTGACGAATTTGCGCAGCAGAGGGCGATCGGACTCCGGAAAGTAACAGACAACACCATCGGAACTGACCCAGAACCCGTTGGAAGGATGATTGGCGTATAGGAACAAGTCGGGGTTCGTTGGTCCGCCCGCCGCCACCTGATCTTTGTCCAACTCCACGTCGCTATAATCCGCTATCACTCGCCCCTCTACAACGACCTTCTTGCCGCGCAGAAATTTGTCGGCACTCTTGCCGTCCACCTTGTACGGCGCGAATAACTGTTCGGTAGTCAGATGATACGAACCGTCCGCTTCGGGCGGCGGTAACGGCAGGATAGTCGCCGGTGTTGTCGGCGATCCGCTCTGTCGGCACCCACTCAGGCTGATCAACCCCAGGACGGTAGCCCACAATACTCCCCCGACACGCGACATGGTTTTCATACGCGCAGGTTCAATGTCACGAAGCCACCATCCTGCCCCTGCCTTTCTCGCTGTGATGCTTTTCATACCCCCCGAGAACCCGTGCTCAAAGAGTTTTGTCCGGGCTGGAACGGGAAAGAGCGCGGACGAAAATGTTTTTGAAATATAACGGACTCTGGTGGTGTTGAAGTTCGATTGCCCCCTGCGGGTAGAGGGGCAGACCACGCGCCCAGTAGTTTTCCATGAGCACGTTGTTGACTACCAGCTCGTCGTTCAAGAAAACGGTGACATGGTCGCCCAGGAGCAGAATGCGGAAGCGGTTCCACGTGCCCGGCGGGTGATCCGCCCGTTTTATCGGTCGGCTCGGGTTTTTCTGGTTGTTGTAGATTCCGCCCGACCCGACCGGGTCATCCCATATCTGGACCTGCGGACTGCCACGCAGATAGATACCGCTGTCACCGCCCGCCGGTATCTTCCAATCCACCAGCAACTCGAAATCGCCGTAATCGCGCGATGTGCACAGGTTGTTGTTTTTCCCGTCATAAGCAAGGATGCCGTCCTGAACCTGCCAGTGTTGCTGCACCTCCCTGTCGGCTTTGCGTTGAGCCTCTGCCAGTTCCTCAGGCGGTGTCTTTGCTCGCGTCGGCGGGTCTGTGACCAGTGCCTTCCAACCATCCAGGTTTTGTCCGTTAAAAAGCGCGACGAAGCCCGGCGGCGGCTGATTCGCGGGCTGTGCTTTGCTCAGGTCCTTGACGGAAAGATTGCGAAACTCCACCAGGCGGTTATGCCCCAGCAGACCGATGCGCCCCTGGTCCCGCAGCATTCCCGGATGAGCGAGCAGTATCTTTGGGTCGGTTATCTTGTTGAGATCGGTGTCCACGATTGTCTTGCCGTTGAGTGTCACCCGAACCGTCCGTCCCACGACACGGATCTCCTCGCGATTCCACTCGCCAACCGGTTTTAGCGCACCGCGTTTTGCCGCGCTGATCGTATAGAGCGAGCCATGATACTGTGCGGCTTCCAGGTCGGCGTACTCGGGCGACGTGTCGTCGAGGATCTGCGACTCCATTCCCACATAGGCGGAATCTCCGTCCAGCGGAGCGCGGAGACCGATGCCGCTGTTGGCACCGGCGGAGAGCCGGAACTCGAAGCGGAAATGGAAGTCGCTGTACTCTTTTTCCGTGAACAGGTTACCGCTGCTGTCGGGGGGAAGCGTCAGCACCCCGTCCCGCACGACATAGCCGGATCCCACGCCGCCGACGAGCACCCAACCGTCGAGCGTTTTGCCGTCGAAGAGCGACACAAAACCGTCCCTGTCCGGTGACCCGGCACGCACCGGGGCGACTAAAGCGAGCGACAGGAGGAACAGGAGCAGGAATCGAATAGCGGGTTGTTTGGATTGTGTCATGGGATAGAACAGTGTCCGTGGGCTATGCCGGGGCTTCGTCGGAGGAGGGGCGCGGCTCCTTGAATGTCATCGCGTAGGCAACCGCGCAGAGCAGGGTCAAAGCGGCGGGCAATAAGAAGACGGGGGGCCAGTTTGTTTTCCCCCCGGTAGTGAATGCTTGCTGGATCGAGCCGCAGAAAAGAGTCCCCAAAAAGTTGCCGAAGCCGAGAGTGACCAGGGTTAACAGGCTCTGGGCACTGGCGCGAATGTCGCGCGGCGCGACCCGGTCGACGTACAGTTGTTGCACGACCAGCACGAAGGCGTACCCGAAGCCGTGCAAGCCGAGCGACAGGACTACCAGCCACACCGGCTTTTGCACGGCGAAGATCAGGTAGCGCAGGGGCCAGGCGAGCGAGCCGACCAGCAGGCACCATTTCATCCCCTTTTTCGGCAGCCAGAGCGGCAACAAAATAGACAGAGCGACGATCTCTGTCACCTGGCTGATGCTTTTCACGACCGGCACGAACTGATTCGGGATGCTCAGATCTTGTAGAAACGGAGCCGACAGAAGATAGAAAAACTGAAACTCGGTCGCCGCGATGAACGAGATCACCAGAAACGTCGTGAAGCCGGGGACCGTTTTGAACATCCCGAACGCCTTGCGGAACGCCCACGGGTCCGCCGCCTCGCCGTCCTTGACCACTGCGGCGATTTTCGGGGGCGCGGCGGGGAGAAACAGAACGAAGACCGCCATGCACAGACCCAGGATGCCGGTGAGGGCGAGCTCCGAAATAACGCCGGTTTTACCGCTGGGGTCAAAACCGGCGAGTGGGATGAGACCGAGCCGCAGAAACGCGGCGGCGATCCATCCGATACTACCCAACGTTCGGATGATCGCGAAAATACGCTCCCGTGCGGCGTCACTGGTGGCGACCCGGTCAATCTGTGCGAACGCGATGCTGTTGGTGATTCCCAGGCTCGGCGCGAACAACAGGGACCAGACGAACATCCCCCCGGTCAGAGTCTCGACCGTGGTTTGTTGCGCGGTCCACCAGGCGACGCCCGCCGCGAGGAATTGTGTGATGGCGAGGAACCATGGGCCGGGCAGAAAGCGGTCCACTAACTGACCGCCGAGCACGGGACTGAGAATACACGCCAGCCAGAAGGCAGAATACACCGCGCCGATCTGCACGGGGGCGACGCCGCGTTCGGCGAGCGTGCCCGACAGAACCGGCATCCACGCGCCCCAGATGGCGTACTCGAACCACATCATGCCTCCCAATAATAGATAAATGAGTAGGGGGGAGTGCGCGGGGGGCACGGGGTCAGGGGTATTGTTGTCGCGAAGGGGCACGGCGGGGATTCCTTTTTCGTTCGGTCGGCATAAAACGCCGTCTGAACCATATTATTGTCGCCAATGTTAGCCCCCCTGGATACAATGTCCTGCCTGAATCGCGATTTCGCGGAGCCCTCCTGTGAAGCGACGCTTTCGTTCGATCCTCGACCCGCCCTTCGGTAGGCGATGACGCCCTCGGTACCACTAAATCCGAAACAAATTTGTCCGGTCACGCTTTGTCCACGTTTTGCACACGCTGGGTTCGTAGGATGGAAACATCGCAATCGTGATACGGAGAATTTTGCATGAATACAGTGTTTCCCCCGCGTCTTGTCGCACGTCGCACCTTTTTACGGTTGGTGGGACGAAGTCTACCTCTTGCCCTACTTGCCGCCGGCGTGTCGGGGTGCGGTGGTGGCGGTTCGTCACAGCCGGGCGGCGGTATCGGCTCACCGGGACCAAGCCCGACCCCATCGCCGACCGGTAATGGCGGTCCGCTGACGCCAGAAACCCGGTCGGCGGCGATGGAGGTGGTGAACGCTCAGATGATGGCGTTCCGGGAAGCCGGGAATGTTTCGGATCAACAGGTCGTGGCGTTTTTGCGCTCGCGACCGGAGTTTGAGGACGCCGGGAGTGTCAAGGCGGGCGGCGCATGGGCACGGTTCACCGACGGGCAACTGTTTATCGTCAGCCGCAATTTCGCGGAACCGGACCCGGACAAAAGCCGTGCATCTCGGTACGCGCCGGAGTCCGGCACGCGGGCGGCGGGCAGGGAGTTGCCGAAATCCGACCGCGCCCGCGTTTATAACGCGCTCGGGTCGGCGTTCACGCCCCCGCATGACGAGCTGCGTTTGTGGATGGTGAGGCACGGCTACCTACTCGCTCCGGACCAGGAAGCCACGGTCGAGGCACTAAAAACGGTCGGCGGCGACGGCGTCTTCTATATCAATACGCACGGCGATTACGGCAAAACACGCGATAACGAGGAAGTGTGGGCGATGTGGACCGCCGACAAAGTCAGCCCCGCGAACGACCTGCGCTATCAGGACCTGCTCGCCGACGGTTCTCTGGTGCGCTTTTCCGCTCTGCACGACAAGGCACCGATCCAGAACCCGTTCAACGACGATTTGGAGGGACTACCGGAAACGCACTACGCGATCACGAAGCGGTTCGTGGAAAAGTTTAACTGGACGTTCGGTGCGAACAGTTTCGTGTTTCTGAATTGTTGTTGGAGTGCGGATGCCGGGTTCGCGCAGGCGTGCTTCGACCGGGGAGCCTCGACGCTCGCGGGCTGGACGAACGCTGCCAACCCGTCGCAAGCGTGGCGAGCGGCGCGGTTCTTCTTCGACCGGATGCTCGGGCAACTGCAGGGGGTGAACAATGCGTATCCCGAACCGGACGGTCCGCAACGCGCCTTCGACATCGCCGCGATTGTCGGCGATCTGCGACGGCGCGACTGGCACAAGACGCAAACTTCGTATGGCGACGGCGAACTGATCTTCGGTCCCGCGACGTCGGAGTTCGGCTTGCTGGCTCCGAGCATCAAGTATGTCGAAACCGACGAATTTAGCAAGAAACTGATCCTACACGGGCAGTTCGGGATCGACCCCGGACCCGGAATCCGCTATGTGCGCGTGGACGGTGCCGACCTGAATGTCACTAAATGGGAGAACGAGCGCATCGAAGCCGACATTCTGCCCGAT
>JACMIS010000659.1 GCA_014381035.1 Armatimonadota bacterium | reverse complement strand
TTGTACGAATGGCAAGCCAACACATAGCCCGATGGTCGCCGGGTGTTCGGGATGCTATCGGATTTCAGAAATTGGGCGCATAATACGTCATGTCGAATAATCAGTCCGAAACACCTGCGGATGCGCCGGAATCATACGCGCCCGATTCCGAACCCGGCTTGATCCATGTTGATCCCTGGCTTGCTCCGCATACGGATGCGATCCGCCACCGTATTCGCCGCGTGCGCGAAACCCTCGCTTCCCTCGCCCCAACGGGTGGCTTAGCAGGTCAAATATCAACCGGACATCGCTATTTCGGGTTTACGCGCGGCGAATCGCACGGTGAACCCGGTATCTGGTATCGCGAATGGGCACCCGGTGCGCAATCGCTACGGTTGATCGGCGACTTCAACAACTGGAACCGTGACGCGCACCCGCTGGCACGGGACAAATTCGGCGTCTGGCACCTGTTTCTGCCCGACGCACTCTACGCCGACCGGGTCGCGCATGGCTCGCGGGTCAAAGTGCATGTCGTCGGTGCGGACGGTTCGCACCGGGATCGGGTGCCCGCATATGCCCGCCGCGTCGTTGCCGATCCGCAGACACACGATTATTCGGCGCAGATATGGCTGCCGGAAATTTCCGGGCAGGAATACGCGTTTCAACACCCGTTCCCGACAGTGCCGCAAGGGGAGGGGTTGCGCATCTATGAAGCGCACGTCGGTATGGCGCAAGAATCGGGTAAAATCGGCTCCTATGATGAATTTCGGGAGAATATTCTTCCGCGCATCGCCAAATTGGGCTACAACGCCGTGCAGTTGATGGCGATTCAGGAGCACCCTTACTATGCCTCGTTTGGCTACCATGTTTCGTCGTTTTTCGCCGTGTCCTCGCGGTTCGGGACGCCGGAAGCGTTAAAGCGTCTGGTGGATGAGGCACATCGCCACGGGATTTTGGTCCTGCTCGATCTGGTACACAGCCACGCGGTGAAAAATATCAACGAAGGCTTGAACCAGTTCGACGGCACCGATAGCCTGTACTTTCATCCCGGTGACCGCGGGCAACATCCGGCGTGGGGCTCGCTCCTGTTCGACTACGGCAAGTATGAGGTGCGCCGATTCCTCCTGTCGAATGTGCGCTACTGGCTCGAAGAGTTCCGCTTTGACGGTTTCCGCTTCGATGGTGTCACCTCTATGCTGTATCACGACCACGGTCTGGAACGTCCGTTCGCGTCGTATTCGGATTACTTCCCGCCGAACACGGAAGAGGATGCCGTGCTGTATTTGCAACTGGCGAATATCCTCGCGCATACCGTGCGCCTCGAAACGATAACGATAGCCGAGGACGTTTCCGGCATGGCGGGCATCGCTCGCCCGGTCTCCGAAGGCGGGGTCGGGTTCGATTATCGGCTGGCGATGGGCGTGCCGGATTTCTGGATCAAACTGATTCAAAACCAGCGCGACGAAGACTGGAAGATCGGCGAGATCTACCGGACTCTGATCAACCGACGCTGGAGCGAGAAGCATGTCGGCTATGCCGAGTCGCACGATCAGGCACTGGTGGGCGACAAAACGCTGGCGTTCCGGCTCATGGATCAGGAAATGTACTGGAACATGGCAAAGGAAAGCGAAAGCCTTGTCGTTGATCGCGGGATCGCCTTGCTGAAACTGATCCGTCTGGTGACATTCACCCTGTCTGGGGAGGGCTATCTGAACTTCATGGGGAACGAATTCGGTCATCCCGAATGGGTGGACTTCCCCCGTGAAGGTAACAACGAAAGTTTTCAGTACGCCCGCCGCCAATGGTCGCTCGCCGACAGCGACGGCTTGCGTTATACCGACCTCCTGACATTCGACACCGCCCTGCAAACGCTGGACAGGCAGTATCATGTCGTCGCGGATACTTTGGTCGAGGAGTTGTCCATCAACGAGGGCGATAAAGTGCTCATCTATCGCCGTGGCCCGCTCGTTTTTGCGGTAAACTTTCATCCGACCGAGTCGTATACGGCGTACCGGATTCCCGTTCCCGACCCGGTGGATTACCTCCTGATTCTGGATACGGATAGCGTGGCATTCGGCGGGCATGGTCGGGTCGAGCGAGGAACACAGTTCGCCCGTCATTCCGAACCGTTCGGCGGACGTGAACAGAGCGTTTATCTGTATTTGCCGTCGCGCACGGCTCTTGTGCTTGCGCCTATTTAGGATCGGGGTACAACCCCCGAGAATGAATAACTACAAACTTATGAATCATTTGAATGTCGCTCTCGTCGGTTGTGGGATCATCAGCGAAGACCATATCCGCGCGTATTCCAAACATCCGGAACGCGCCCGAATTGTCGTGTGTTGCGACATTGACGCCGAAAAAGCCGCGTCTCGTGCGGCTCTTGTCGGCGACGCCCGTGCTGTCACCGACCTTGACGAAGTGCTTGCCGACCCTGACGTCCACGCCATCGAGGTTTGCACGCCGCATCATATTCACGCGGATGCCGTGATCGCTGCGGCGCGGGCGGGAAAGCACATTCTCTGCCAGAAACCGCTCGCACGCACTCTCGAAGAGTGTGATGCCATGATCGCCGCTGCGGAATCGGCGGGCGTCGTGCTTTTCTACGGCGAGATGAACCGGACCCTGCCCGCGGTACTCCGTGCGAAGGAAGTGATTGCCGGCGG
>JACMIS010000658.1 GCA_014381035.1 Armatimonadota bacterium | reverse complement strand
GGCAAGGATGCAGTGCGTTCCGTGGCGTTTTCGGCGGATGGCAAGCGACTGGCGGCGGGGAGCGGGGTTCCGGCGATGGGCGGAACGGTCGCGGTGATTGACGTCGCGACCGGGAAACCGATCCGGACGTTATCCGGGCATGACGACACCGTGGAAGGGGTCGCGTTCGCGGGGAATCTGGTGCTGTCCGCTGCCGATGACGAAACCGTGGCGATCACCGACATGGCGTCGGGAAAGGTCGTAGGGACGCTCCGCGAGCATGTCGGGCGGTGCTTATCGGTCGCGGTGCCGAGCAAGACTAACGACGCGGACGGCGGGAATATCTTCGTCACGTCCGGGTCCGACAACATGGTCAAGGTTTGGGACGCGGAAAAGCGGCGCGTGGTGGTGAATTTCGATCAGGCGACCGCGCCGGTGTGGAGTGTCGCGGCGTTCGCGCGTCCCGGTCGCTTCATCGCTGGAAGCGCGGACGGGCATCTGCGCTGGCATAACATTTATACCGAGCGCGAACGTAGTCTGCCGAACGGCGACAAGGAGCCTATCGTCCCGCTGAACGGCGACCCGCAACCACGCGGCGGTTACGTCGAACGCGACATCATGGCGCATGAAGGCGGCGTTTACTCCGTTGCGCCGTCGCTAACCGACGCGTTTTTAGTGTCCGGCGGTGCGGACGGCAAGGTCATTGTCTGGCGGAACGACGGCGGCAAGATCCGCGAGTGGGCGGACTCGCAGAAAGACATTGTTTCGGTCGCCGTATCCCCGGATGGAAAGCGGATCGCGTCCGCGTCACTGGATGGGCATGTTCGCCTGTACGACGCCGAAAAGGGAACGGCGACCTGGCAGTTTCCCGCTCCGCCTCCCGAAATTGTCGGTGCCGGAACCGGGCTCTCCGCGTCGTACTGGAATAACAAGGATATGTTGGGGGAGCCACTTCTGAAACGCACCGAGGCGCAGGTGGATTTCGATCTCGGCGGGGCAACGCCGATAAATGGAGTACCCAAGGAGAACGTTTCCGCACGCTGGGAAGGCTTTTACGAGGCACCGGTGTCAGGGAAATACACGTTCGGGACACGCACCGACGACGGCGTTCGTTTGTGGATCGAGGACAAACCGGCGATTGATAACTGGACGGATCACGGTCCGACCGAGGACCGCACCAAGGAACCCATTACTCTGAAAAAAGGGCAGCGGGTACGCTTAAAATTGGAATACTATCAGGGTGGTGGTGGCGGTGAAGTCCGTTTGTTGGTGGGGCGTGAAAGTGAGTCGCTTGTCGCGGTGCCGAAGGGGCGTTTGTTCCCGCTGCCTGTTGTCGCACCACCGAAATCATCCGTGCTGTCCCCGAAATCACCGGCACCCGCGCCGGCAACAAAACCGAAACCATGAAACGTTACCTATCCGTCGCATTAGTCGCACTCTCTGTCTTCGCAACCGCACACGCGCAGGACGTCCCGCGTTTGTCGGGCGTGTTTCCTGCCGGAGCACAGGCGGGACAATCCGTGGAAGTCACCGTGCGCGGCTCCGCCCTGCTCGGCGCGAAAAAGGTCTGGTTCAGTGGACCCGGCGGCGTCATGGAAAGCGGCTTGACCGGCGAGATCGCGGGCGGCAGTGCTACCGTGGATGCGACCGCGAAGCCCCTTCATCAAGCCAAGTGCGCCAACTGCCACGAACTACGCTCGCCCGCGAATCGTTCGCTTTCGCCGGAGCAGTGGGCGCAGACCGTGGAGCGGATGGTCAAGCAACATGCCGCGCCGCTTTCTCCCGAGGAAGCAACAAAAGTGATCGGGTATCTGCAAGCCCTGACGCGTGCTGGCGAGCTCAAGGTGAAAATCGCCGTCCCGAAGGACGCCGTGCCCGGAAAGCGCGAGATGCGTGTCGTTACCGCGAACGGCGTGACGACGGCGGCTACTTTCGAAGTCGGCGCGTTACCCGAAACGATCAGTGAGGGCGTGAAAACATCGCTGGCAATCCCGCAGAAACTCGCGCTTCCTGTGGTAGTGAATGGCACGATCAATCAAAGCGGGCAACGCGATTATTTTTCCTTTGACGCGAAAAAAGGCGAACGGATCACGGTCAGTTTGCAGGCGTACCGTCTGAATCAGGTGTCGCCGACGTTCTTCAATCCGGCTCTGTATCTGTACGACGCCAGCGGGAAGGTGGTCAGTAAATCGGTCGGCTTCGACAACGTACTTTTCGGGAACGACCCGGTGTTGGAACTGTCGCCGCCCGCCGATGGCACCTACACGGTTCTGGTGCGCGATCTACTGTATCACGCAAACCCGCTTTCCAATTATCGCCTTTCTATCGGTACGGGGTTGCCGGTGGACGCCCGATTCGTCGGAGGCGTGATCGTGCGTCCCGGCGACACGGTGACGCCGAGCCTTGTTGCCTCCTTACCGCTCCCGGCAGGCATGACACAGGCAACCGTCGCTGTCCCGGCAACCGCGTCTTGGGGGATCTTCGCGGCACGAACCGCGGTCGGGGATCTACCGGTCGTGATTGGGAACGCGCCAGACGGCGGCGTGCCCATTACCGGCGACCCGGCGACCGCGACTGCGACGCCGCTCCCCGCCGCGTTCCACGGTGCTATTACGCAAACCGGCTCGGCGACGGACGTGAAAGCACGCAACATCTTCAAAGTCAAAACGACGCGGGCGAACATCCCCGTCTATTTTACGTCGCTCAGCCTCGGCTCGCGGTTGCGCCCGTGGTTCATCGTGCATCGCGCTACCGGCGAGTACGTCACCGGGCATTACGCCGACCGACCGATGAACTTCCGCCTCGATAATGCGTTCCGCGAACCCGGTGAGTATATCGTCCACGTTTTCGACGGCGAGGGCAAAGGCGGCGAAAACTTCGGCTATGTGTGGGA
Source organism: Armatimonadota bacterium (assembly GCA_014381035.1). Next base: position 8,666 of record JACMIS010000658.1, on the reverse strand, counting down.
AGCCTACGATGCCGCGCCGGAATTTGCCCTGACCGCGACACCGGACGCGGTGAATCTGCTCCCCGGCGGGACGGCGGCAGTCACTGTCGAGGTGAAGCGGCGCGAAAATATCGCCGGTCCGATCACGGTTTCGGTGCGCGATCTTCCGGCGGGGGTGACGACACTTCCCTGCACCATTCCCCCCGACCATGACCGGGCGACACTGGTATTCCGCGCCGAACCGACCGCCGCGATCAACGCCCAACCGGTGATCGTAGAAGGCACCTACACCGGCGCGGACGGCAAACCGACCGTGCGGCGTGCGCTCCCGGTAGATTTTTACCGTTCCCCGAACAACGAGTACCGCCCGATAGAGCGGAGTCTGCAATCGGTCGCCGTGGTCGATAGCGAACCATCGCCCGCCGTGTCCGTGTCTGTGGAAGGTTCGGAAAAAGGACTCGGGTTAACGATAGACCGCGAGACGGAAATCAAAGTCAAGATCGCCCGCCGCGACGGGTTCAAGGGCGACCTTTTCGTCGTCCCGATGAACTTCCCACCGGGGATTTCGCTACGCGGCAATACGTATGTCGGCGGTGACAAGAGCGAAGTCGCCCTGACTCTTTATGCGGACGGCAACGCACGATTTTTGAAAGGGGAGCGACCGGCGAAAGACCTGCCCCCGATGACAGTGACGTTCGCGATCCGCCCGAACGGGGTCGGTGACCGGGACTACATCGCCTCTACCACGCCGATTACGCTGTTCGCAAAAGAGGAACCGCCTAAGAAATAGCTCGGCTACTTCCCGTCGTCGAACTTCTGCAAAATGGTCTGGGCGATCTTTTCCCAGGCGAACCGTTCCTCGAACAACGCACGCGCTTTAGAGGCATATTGATCACGGAGATCATCATCCGCGGCGAGGCTGTAAACGGCGTCATGGAATCGGTCGTTGAACGTTGTATCGCCCTGCTGTAAAACGATGTCGTCCTGATTCAGAATGACCCGGACGAACCCATCCCCATCCCGGAGCCAGCTGTCGGTATTGCCGCCGACGATTCCCACGGTCGCCACGCTGTGTTGTAGCGCGGCGATAAAGGACCCTCGCCGCGCCGCTACCCCGTCTATAAACAGCGAAAGGGAAATGTCTATCGCCTGTAATCGTCGGGATACTTCTTCGCCGGGGAAAGGACCTTCCATCAGGGACGGCATCGTCGGCGGGATACTCGCGCCGAATTTTTGCGCGTCCGGTCCGATGTAAAGCAGGAACGGTTTCTTTCCGGCTTTCTTCACCGCCTCCAGCGCGGTCTGTACCGAGTCGTTCATGCGCGAGGCGTGCGCGGTACCGAATAACCCGACGACGAGATGATCTTCGGGAATGCCGAGACGTTTCTTCGCTTCTGTCTTTCCGCCGTCCACCGGGACGAGTGGCATATTGGAGCCCACCGGTAGATGGTGGATCGTTTTGCCGGGAAACCACGGGTTGAATTCGCGAATCCATGACTCCGTGCTACAGAACGCCACGTCCGAAATTTGCACCAGGTCGCAGAACTGTTTCTTTTGCCACGTGTGAAAGACGGCTCGTTTCAGATTGGCGACGGAAAACTCGCTGTTCGGGACGACAAAGGCTTCGTGAATCATGGTTGCGAGGCGCATCCCCGGAACGGATTCTCGCGCTTCCTTGAGCACGCGCGGCAGAACCGGGTTGCGCCCCCACTTGCCGTAGGAGAATGACTGGTACTGCAAAAACACCCAATCCGGCTTTTCGCTACGCAGAATCGCGGCAAAGCGGTTGCACGTCGAGATGTCGTCAATGCGAAAATCGGTGCGAACCGCGGCACCGTTCAGCGGTTCGTACGCCCCCAACCCGTCCGGCGCGAACACCGTGATTTGAAGCGACGGGTCCTCTTTCTGTAGCACCTCCACCAAACTTGCGGTGTAATGACCGATGCCATCGAGGACGGGGGGCGCGGCGGTAGTAATGATGTATAACTTCATAAAACAGACAGGGGATAAAGCGTGCTTGTCTACCGCCCGAAAATATCCTTGAACAGGATCACGACAAACAGGGTCGCCATCAGGATGAAGCCCGCCGTAAACACACGGTTCGTTTGATCCGCCGTTAACTTCCGCCCGCGAATCTTCTCCAGTGCCATCAGCGCGAGGTGCCCGCCGTCCAGGATCGGGATCGGGAACAGGTTGAACAGACCCAATGAAAGGGATAGTTGTCCCAGCAGGGACACAATAGAACTGCCTCCCTGCTGCGATGCACTGTTCGACTGCTTCAGGATTGCTACCGGACCACCGACACTTGCCCCTAACTCTTTGGGGGTAGTAAGCACCTGCGACATCCGCACGAACCAGAACGCTGTCAGACCGGTTCCCCGAGAGAACGAATCGGCAAGACCCTCGCGGCGGTAGTCGCTGAACTCGCTGTAGGGGGCGATGCCGATAATCCCCATTGTTTCCCCCGCCTTCTCTGGATTGGGGGTCGGGTCCGGCGTCACGGTAACGGTTCGGGTTTGCTTTTTCGCGGTTTCCACGGTCAGCGTTATCGGTTTGCCGGGGAACGAATGGATCGTGTCTACCATCTGCTTGCCGTCGGTCATGGGTTCGTCATTAATGGCGACGATTTTATCGCCCTTCTGAATGCCCGCTTTGAATGCCGGTTTTCCGGCGATGACCTGCTCGATGACGGTGGTACGAGTCTCGGTCTGCGGGATGCCGAATGTCACACCGATCAAGCACAGGGCAAGCCACCCGAACAGGAAGGAGAACAGCGGTCCGCCTAAAATCACCCAGAACCGCTGATAGATCGGGCGGTTGTTGAACCCGTCGGGGTCCGCCCCGGAAACTTCGGCGGCTTCTTGCGACATCGTGGACAGGTTCGTGGTTTCCATGCCAGATGTGTGCGGTTCGGCGACACTATCCAGAGACCGGTTCATCTGCGGGTTTGCGGCTGTGTTGTACGCCGCCGTCAAGCCTGCTACGTCTCTGCCCAGAGTCCCTGATTGTGGAGCGTCAGTCGTTTTCGCGTCCGCGCCGGTCAATCGGCGCTCGGTAGCGTCCTCGATTTCCATCCCTTTGATGCGCACGAAGCCGCCGAGAGGAAGGGCACGGAGGTTGTACTCCGTTTCGCCGTCGTGGTACACGCGTAGCAATCGCGGACCGAAGCCGATAGCAAACTCCTCGACCTTCATGCGAAACAGCTTCGCAAACAGGAAGTGTCCGAGTTCGTGGAAGAAAACCAGAACTGCTAATACTAAGATAAAGGTGAGGACCCCGAATATACTCATAAGACTTTAGTTGTTAACCTTTGCCGATTTCGTCGGAACGATCTACGTATCCAACCGTGCCCGAACCGCCTGTCGCGCCGCCGAATCCGCCGCGAGAACCGCTTCCAGTGTATCCGCCTTTTTCGGCAGGTGACTTTCCGTCACCTGCCCGACAAGGCGGCAAATATCCGTGAAAGCGATCTTTCCGTCGAGAAACGCGGCGACCGCCGCTTCGTTCGCCGCGTTCAATGTCGCCGGAGTCGTGCCGCCCCGCGCGAACGCCGTTCGTGCCAGACCGATAGCCGGGAACCGATCCTGGTCCGGCTCCTCGAACGACAGGTTCCCCATCTGCGCGGGCTTCAAGCGTGGCAATTCGATGTCGCTCTTTTCCGGGTGCGTCAGCGCGATCTGAATCGGTAGACGCATATCCGGCAGTCCGAGTTGCGCCAGGAGTGCGCCGTCGGTCATTTCCGCAAGCGAATGTACCACGCTTTGCGGATGCACGACCACGGAAACATGCTCAAGCGGCACTCCGAAGAGATGACACGCCTCGATGATTTCCAATCCCTTGTTCATCAGTGTCGCGGAATCAATCGTGATCTTGCCGCCCATGCGCCATGTCGGATGCTTCAATGCGTCCTCGATAGTCGCCGCTTCAATCTGCTCTCTTGACCATGTGCGGAACGGTCCGCCGCTCGCCGTGATGTACAGGTGTGCGATGTCTTCGGGCACCCGGTAACCCTGTACACACTGAAACAGGGCGGAATGCTCGGAATCTATCGGTAAAATCTCCGCGTCATTCTCCCGCGCCGTCCGCATCACCAGTTCCCCGGCAGCGACCAGGACTTCTTTGGTGGCGATACACAGCCGTTTTCCGGCGCGGGCGGCGGCGAGTGTCGCGGACAACGCCGCCGCGCCCGCGACGGCTACTACCACTGTATCCGCTTCCGGGAGCGTCGCCAACGTCGTCAGGGAATCCTCACCACCGTGCGTATGAATCCCATCGGGTAGTACCGCCTGGAGTGCCGGTAATTCGTTTTCGTCCGTGACCGCGACATGGATCGCCCCGGTTTCTCGCGCCTGCTCCGCCAGAAGCCCGACATTGCGCCGTGCGGACAGGGCAATGATCTGCGCCCGCTCCGCTCCGAGACGGCGCACGACATCCACGGTTTGTGTCCCGATAGACCCGGTCGCGCCCAGCAGTACGATTTTTCTTCCCACGTGCTTATTGTACCGCTTACGAAGCCGGGGGCGTTTCGCCTTTTTACAATGACGCGTCCTCCGACACAGAAAGGGCATGATTTACAACCTTTTGTCGTAAATCATGCCCTTGGCAACTCTGACCGCTTACTTACGACGGCGAGTGATCACGCCTCCGACCAGACCGATGATGCCCAGAGAGAGCAATAAAGTTGTCCCCGCCTCGGGTACGGTGGTCGCTTGCGGGGCGAAGCCCGCGAGTTGCCCGGTGTTCGTCTTGAATCCGAAAAGGTAGTTCGGGATCAAGAGCGCGTTCGGGTTCGTCGGGGCGGCACCGAGTGCGACCTGCTCCACGGTCGCCAGTTGCCCGTTGCCGTCCAGCGTGTAGTAGATGTCGAATTGTTCGCCCATGCCTGTTTGCGTCACGCTGAAGTCGTTGTCCGTGCCGACGATGAGCGAGTACGTCCCGTCGCTGAGTTGGCGTCCGATGGTGATGCCCTCGAACTTTTCCGGTAACGCGGGGATACCGAGGTTGGCACCCGAAAGCGCGGCTTGCAAATCCAGAGCCAGGGTTTTGCTGACCGCTGTCACCCCGCCGGGGAGCGTGTTCGTTCCCGCGAGGCTGATACCGCTCACGTCCGTCGCCCCGGCGATGTTCACGTTATAGATGCGCTTGGTGCTGACGGGAAGAAGGGACAACGGGTTACCATCCGCCAACTCGTCCACACCGAACCCCCGGTTGTCGCGCTCTAGAACCAGAAACTCGGTGTCGTTCACGGGGATGATCGCGCTGATGCCGATGTTCCGCCCCTGTGCGTTCGCGCCGAAATCGTTGTCTGTCCCGGCGATCCGGGCATTGATGTCGCTGAGGTCCTCCAACTGGTAGATGAACTGTCGCAGGCTCTGGCGGGTCGCGGTGTCGTACTCTACGATGCGGAGGTTGCGGCTGCGGCGTCCCTGGTTACCCGCCCCTTCTTCCGCGAGGGGGTCCTGGAGCATCGCATACAGGCGGCTACCGTCGGGCGTGACCGCGAGTCCCTCGAAGCCCCGGTTGTCCTGTCGCCCGGTGATGAGTGCGGGGGTGGAATCTCTGATAGCGGCGAAATCGAGCGGGTTCCCGGCGGCGTTGCTACGAGGGAGCAGATTATCCGGGGCAGTGAACGACGCGATGAGTTCGCCGTTGCGGTTAAACTCGTAGATCGAGGGACCATACTCGTCGGAAACGTAGAAATTGCCCGTGCGCGAAACCGCGAATCCCTCCGGGTCGAGACTGAGTCCGAGCGTTGCCGGATTGCCGTTCAGTAACTGTGGATTCTGACCATTGAAAGCGGCACCATTCGCGGTGAATTGCACGGTCCGCAACAGGTTGAAATTGCTGATTGCGCCGGTGGTGTCGTCCACGTCGAGCGTAAATTCCTGTACCCGCGTGTCGTAAGCCACCAGACCACCACCGGGTCCCCGGTCCGGCAGACCGTAGTACAGGTCGCGGTCGCGGTCATAATAAACGTCCGAGAAAAGACCGCCGAGGCGATTGATGTTCGGACCGTTGCCGGGAGCGAGGTCGGTCGCACCGCCCGGCAAGGTGATCGTGTTTACATAATCTGCCAACTGCGCTTGCGCGGGTCGGGTGCTCAGAGCCATCAGGCTGATTGCCAGCGTCGTCATCGCCGCGTAAGATAAACGAGAAATAGAGATCATGGCGTACTCCTAAAATAAGAGGATATGACAGTTTGAGATTCTGTCAGCAAACAGTCTACCCGGTGAATGCTCTTCTGCTACGCGCTTTCGAAAACTTAACCTGTTCTTAACATTCGCTTTGCGTGCCAGCAACCGGAATGGGAAACATCATTGTTGAGATGGTTGTTTTTTCGGGTGCAACCAACGGCATAAATCGGGTGTCAATGACTTGTGCCGGTACGCGGCGACAATTGTCGCCGTGTGGCAGGAAGGATTTGTAGCAAACGTGAAGCAACGATGGTGGATTGCGGTTCTGCTCATCGCACTCATTGGTGGGGGCTGGCTGTATACGAAGCAGAAAGCGGCGGTCAAAGCCAAGGAAAAAACAATAGGACGCACCACGAAGGTGGGACGCGGTGACATCACTATCAAGGTGACGGAAACCGGAACGTTGGAACCGGTGTCGCAGGTGGATGTCAAATCACGCGTCGCCGGACGGCTTCAACGTATTTTTGTTCGCGAAGGGCAGTTGATTCGGGCGGGGGACCCTATCGCCATCGTGGACCCGACCGAGGTGACACGACAGGTCGAAGGGATCAAGGCGCAACTCGCCGCGTCGCAAGCCGGTCTTGCGCAATCCGAGGAAAATTACCGACTTACGGTCCAGCAAAACCGCCTTTCCATTGCCCGCGCCACGGTCGCTTTGCGCCAGGCGGAAGCCAGCCTTGCCAGTAGCCGGGTCGGACTGCGTCAGGCACAAGCGCAGTTGCGCCAGACCGCCGCACCGAACCGGACGCAGGACATTTCGTCCGCCCAGCTTGCCGTCGCCCGCGCCGAGGCGCAGGTCGCCGACGCCAAACGTACCTACGCCCGCCAGCAAAGTCTTGTCGCCAAAGGATTCGTCGCGCAGTCGGCGGCGGACTCGGCGCAGGTGCAGGTAACGTTCGCGGAAAAAGATCTGCAAACCCAGCGCGAACGGCTCGCCCTTCTCAAGGAGGGGCCGCGCAAGGAAGACATCGCGACGTCGCGGGTGGGTATCGAAGCGGCACAGGCGCAACTCGCCCAGCAGCAAGCATCCGTGGAGGCGGCACGGGTCGCGCTGGAAACCGAACAAGCCAACGCGGCATCGGCGGGACTGCGACTGCGTGATGTGGAACGGGCACGTGCCGATGTGCGCCAGATCGAAAACCAGCTCGCCCAGCAGTCGGTGCAACTCGCGGAAACCCGCATCGTGGCACCGATCAGCGGCGACGTGACCGGCAAGTATCAGGAGGAGGGCGAACTGATCGCCTCCGCGACGGCGGGTTTCGCGCAGGGCGCGGCGGTCGTGTCCATCGCGGACCTGTCGAAAATGCTGGTGCGCGTCAACATCAACGAGGTGGATGTGGCGCGGGTCAAGGTCGGGCAGCCGGTGGAGATTTCGGTGGACAGCGTTCCCGGCAAGCGGTTCGCCGGGCGCGTTTCCTCGATCTCGGCGGCGGCGATTGGCAAGTCTCTCAAGCGTGACGCGGCGGCGGCAGGACAATCATCTAATTCCGGCGGTGTGGTGCGTTTCGAAGTCAAGGTGACGGTCGGGAACGCCGACCGGCGACTACGCCCCGGCATGACAGCGGTCGTGGATATTATTCTGGATCGCCACAAGAACGTTCTCACGCTTCCCGCCGAAGCGATAAAGCCGGGCAACAAAGTCGCCGTTGTCACCGGACCGAAGAAAGAGCAAAAAGCGGCCGATACGAAGATTACGACCGGCTTGAAGAACGACGCCGAAGTCGAGGTGACGGGCGGCGTTTCCGAGGGCGACACGGTCGAGATTCCGAAGATCAACGCCAAAGACCGGCGCACGATCAAGATTGATGGTCCGGACTAAACACGGCGAAGGGCGGGGCGTTGAACGCCCCGTCTTTTTTTACGCGACCGCGAATTTGCTTACTTCATGTCGATGTCGCGGTCGATACCCCAAACGGACCGACAACAAACCATGGAATCCCACACGATGGAACGATTGCGTGCTGTGAGGAGCACGCTGTGAATACGTTAACAGCCTGTTCATTTTGTGCGACGATACCGTGTATAATATCGCGTGCCTTTGCCTTGCCATTCATGCTTCGAGTGGTGCGGACACACGCTCGTGCATACACTTCGGAAAGAAAGAACAGGCTATGAATCCAGACATCTTTATCGTGCGTCGTCGTCCCCGTGGACTCTCGCTGACGAGAACTGTTTCCGGCGGATTTACGCTGATCGAACTCTTAGTCGTCATCGCCATTATCGCCATCCTCGCCGCGATACTGTTTCCCGTTTTCGCGCAGGCACGCGAAAAAGCACGGCAAACGTCGTGCCTATCCAATGTGAAGCAGATCGGCACCAGCGTCCTGATGTACACGCAGGATTACGACGAGACGATGCCGCTCAATGCTTATATTGATTTCTTTGTCTGTGACAAGCCGCGCTGGATGGATGTCATTTATCCCTATGTGAAAAGCATCGACGTTTTCAACTGTCCCAGCGATTCGTTCGACGACCTCAAGGGGACCGATGGGT
>JACMIS010000657.1 GCA_014381035.1 Armatimonadota bacterium | reverse complement strand
GCCGAAGCGGGAGCCGATGTCGTCGCCCCCTCCGACATGATGGACGGGCGGGTGCGGGCGATCCGTGGCGCACTCGACGGCGCGGGGTTCGCGGACACCCCGATCCTATCCTACGCGGCGAAGTACTCCTCGGCGTTCTACGGACCGTTCCGCGATGCCGTGGGCAGTGCGCCCTCTTTCGGCGACCGGAAGACGTATCAGATGGACGGCGGGAATCGCCGCGAAGCGTTGCGCGAGGTGCTACTCGACATCGCGGAGGGCGCGGACATGATCATGGTAAAACCGGCTCTCGCGTATTTAGACATTATTCGCGAGGTCCGCGACGCCGTAAATGTCCCGGTGGCGGCATACAACGTGTCGGGCGAATACGCGATGATCAAAATCGCCGCCGAACGCGGGCTTTTAGACGAAAAGCGCACGGTGCTGGAAACGCTGACCAGCATAAAACGCGCCGGGGCGGATATTATCCTGACCTATCATGCACGGGACGCGGCGCGATGGCTCGTTGCGGACGGGGTATAATCGTTTCGCCGCCGGGGCATAAATTTCCCGGCTACGCTTCTCAAGACCGCTGAAGCGGTCTGCGGATTTGTATGTCTAACAATATAGCCGGGGATCACTATCCCATTGACCCCGGTGCCGTGACCAGAACTCCGCTATGCGCCTATCCGACCGATACATTTTAAGCGAACTCCTGCTTCCGTTCTTTATCAGCACCTTTGCCGTGTTGATGATGCTTGTCGGTAGCGTTCTGTACGAAAAACTGGACCAGCTACTACAGGAAAAGTGGCCCCTCGATTTTGTGGCGCGGATGTTACTCTTCTCGATACCGAAGGTACTGACCATGTCGCTCCCGGTCAGCGTCGCGCTTTCCACGTCACTCGCCGTGAATCGGATGGCGCGGGACGGTGAGATGACCACGCTCCGCGCCGCAGGACAGCCGCTCTGGCGCACGTTTGTTCCGATTTTACTCTTCGGCGCGTTCGTTTCCGCCGGAAACTTCTACATCAGCGAAAAGGTGGTGCCGTGGTCGTTCAAGGAGCAACTCAATGTTGAAGCGATCCTGAAAAATCTGCCCAAAGACCCGGTAAAAACGGGGCGTTCGTTCGCGATAGACGATTACTTTATTTCGTTCAACACCGCCCAACAGGTTGTTCAGGGCAAACGGTTCCGGTTCAATAAACTCGTCATCCTGTATAACCCGAACCGATTCGAGGGGCAGAACGATGGCGAGTTCGCGACGCTCCAACTCGCCGACACCGCCGAATACGAGAACGGTGTCTGGTATCTGTCGAACACGCGGACCTATCGGTTCAATGCGGACGGTTCGCCGCTCGTGTTCGGGCGGGGCGAAGAAACCGTGAGTCTCCCGATTGATTTTTCCAATGTTTATAATCCGCCGACCGACTGGGCGATGGATCAGCAGACATTTGCCGACCTGACACGACTGGAGAAAGAAGCCCGTCGTCAGAAGCGATTTATTGACGCCCGCAAATTAGAGGTGAATCGCTACTTCAAATTTACGCTCCCGCTGATGTGCTTCGTTTTCGCGCTCTGTTCGCCGCCCCTTTCGCTCCGGTTCGCCCGCACGGGCGCGTTCACCGGCGTCTTGCTGAGCATTGTCGTCGTTTTCGTCAGTTGGAACACGCTTCTGCTGATGAAAGGCGTCGGACTCGGCGGATACGTGCCGCCGCTGTTCGCCGCGCTTTCGACGCCGATCCTGTTCACCTGTCTGGGGGCGTGGCTATTGCGGGTGCAGGAGTAGGCATGCCGGTTTTGCCCGTGGTGGTAGTTGTCGCCGTGAAAGTCCCGGAAGCCCCCCCGTCCCCGATTCCGGGGGAACAGCGGAAACTCCGTTTCCGCGAGTTAGACGTTCAAAGGCTTGCCGTCACGCAGGAACCCCCTGTTCCATCGTCGCCCAACACCCCCACAACTCCCTCCCCTTCCCCAACGCCGGCTCCCCCGGAATCGGGGGCGGGGGGGGCGACGACGGACGGTTCCCCGACGACACCGGGGACGCTTTTAGACGCGCCCCGCGACCCCAGAACCGGCGGGGTCGTCGTGCTGCCGCCGTCGCAGGCACTGGGAGCACCGCCGAGTCTGGCGCGTCCGGAGTCAATCCCGGTAGACGATACGTTTCCATTCCCCGAGGATGAGCGCGGAAAGGTGTACGTGGACGCTGTCAAAGGGTTGCGTACCGAGCGTGGCAATCCCGACCTGTTTATCGCGGAGGGCGACGTTGTCATCCGGTACAACGGCTACCGCGCCTACGCCGACCGGGCGACGATTGACCGCAAGACCAACATCGTGACACTGGAAGGGCGGGCGCGACTCGAAACCGCACGACAGACCGTTTACGCCGATTATGTCGCGCTCAATACCGATACCCGCGACTTCACGGCGCGGCAAGCGCGAACGATCATCCCGCCCGATTTAGTCGGACCGAACCTGCAGGAACCGCTTTATCTGGAAGGCGAAACGATCACGCGTACCGGGCGGGTCATCGTCGCGACCAACGGGCGATTGACCACCTGTGATTTCCCCCTACCGCATTACCGGTTTTCGTTCGCACGGGCGCAGGTGATTCCCAATGACCGCATCATTTTGCGCAACACGTCGTTCTATCAATACAACAACCGCATCTTCACCGTCAAGTATTTCACGCTCCCGATTCGCGACGACATCCGCACGTCGTTTACGCCGCAGGTCGGACGTACCCAGGAGGAAGGTTATTTCGTCAAAGCCGCGTTCGGTTATGCCCTGACGCAGTTTTTGCCGGGTCTGGGACGCCCCGATTATCCGGGATTGTTTCGCGTGGACCTGCTGGAGAAAAAAGGGGTCGGGCTGGGGGTAGACCAGGCGTACCGGTTCGCCGATGTCGCGGCGGGTACGTTCGTTTTTTACGGGCTGAACGACCGTAATCGCAATGTCACCAACACCAACGGGCGGCTGTCGCACCTGCAACGCGTCGGCGAGGTGGATTTTTCCGTCACGTCCGACTTCCAGAACAACTCCTACTTCGCGGCGTCGGAAAACTCGCAGACGCAGAACAGCACGATTTCCGCGACCCGCTTTGTCGGGCCGAGCAGTACCACGGTCACGTACAATCTGGGCAAAAGCAACCTGCAAAATAGCACCTCACAAAACTCGCAGTACACGATCACGCAGGAGCAACGGTTCGGGCAGAACTTCCGCGTCCGCGCCCGCTTCAACGGCTCGGATCAGAACAGTGCGTTCACCTCGCTCAGTACGTCCACGATATCGGGACGCACCGAGCAGAACGGCGACCTGACCGCATCGGGGCGCGTCGGGATTTTCGATCTGGACCTGCAAGCGAACCGCTCGTTCGCGTCGCGGTTACGCGGAACGTCGGGTGGCGGCAGTTTTTTTTCCGGTACGGAGCGGTTGCCGGAGTTCACGCTTCGCACCACGGGCGAACGGATCGGCGGGGGATTCACAAACCTGCCGCTCAACTTCGCACTCGGATTCGGGCGGTTCGTGGAAAATCCCGGACGCACCACGACCAGCCGCGCCCTGTTCGACGTGGACGGGTCACGTACGTACTCGCTCGCGCCGCGCAACGCGACCTCGTTCACGATGAACGGCGGCTTGCGGCAATACCTGTACGAGGGCGGCGACGCCGCGCAGTATGTTCTGGAATCGTCGCCGCAGTTGGTGCAACGCATCGGACGTGACACCACGTATAACCTCAACTATTCGTACCTGCGTCCGTATGGCGGCGCACCGATCAACTTCCGGCTCGATTCTATCGGCTCCAACAACAACGTCGGCACGTCGCTCAATGTCCAGTCCTACCGGACGCGTCTTTCACTCCTGACCGGCTACGACATCCAGCGTGCCCGTGCCGAACTGACGCAGGGTCAGCGCAACAACCCGTGGCAGAACCTTTCCGCCCAACTCGCGCTACGCCCGTCGCCGATCTTCCAGACCCGGTTCACCAGTACGTACGACCTCAACAACCGGGTGCTCGTGGACGCGACGAACCGGGTACGGGTACGGGCACCGGGCGGGTTCGCGTTCGACTCCGGCTTGCGCTACGACCCGCGCACCCGCAAGTTCCCGCAGATCACCAGTTCGCTGGAAACGCCGCTTTTCGGCGATAAGGCGAACTTCACGGCGTTCGCGGGCTATAACGGTGTCACGAAGCAGTTCGACTACCGCAGTTTCGCCCTGACCCGAATCCTGCACGACTACGAGATCACGCTCCGCTACGTCAACCAGCCGTTCGGCTTCCGCACCGAGCAAGGCTTCTCATTCACCATCCGCCTGAAGGCATTGCCGGGCGCGGTATTCAGCAACACCGGGCAGTACGGCACCCCGCTCGACACCGGCACGGGAGAGGTGTTCTGATGAACGGACTTCTTTGGATTATCCTTATCGGCGCGACGGCTATGGGAATCGCCTACGTTGCGTTTATTCCTTTATTCTGGTTTATCAAAGAATCGCACAAAGTGTCTATGCTCGATATGAGAGGGGAATACGAAGAAGCCTACCGGATCAACCAGAAACTTTATCGTTTGGCGACGATACCCATAATCGGGCGGATATTCGGCAACCAGAGCGTTATGTTACTCTCGCTCTCTCGATATTCGGAAAAAATGGGAGATTTCGATGCTGCCATGGAGTACGCCCACACCGGTATGCTAAATCCGTCCACGCCGTTGCGCATGGCTGCCATGCAACAAGTAGCAAGTCTTTTAAGACAGCAAGGTAAGCGGGAAGAAGCCGATGTGTTGGAAGAACGTGCTATCGCGGCTGTGCCCACACCGGATAAGTCACATTCGGTTGGCAGAGGGTTCGCGTCAGAGATGGCGTCCACGCTTTCCACCCGCGCCGCGTTGATGATGAATAAAGGGCACTTTGCGGAAGCACTTGCCGCGCTTGACCGATCCGCACAAGTGTCTGACCCGACCCACCGCGATTTGACATTATCGCACCGTGCTCAAACTCTTCGCCTGATGGGACGGTACGACGAAGCGATTGCCTTGCAAAAACCGGTCCCGGAAAGTTTCAAACAGTTCCGGGACCAGTTACGCTCACCTGATCCCGCCACCGGCACGCTCCGGAAGGAACTCAATAAATCGCTCCAAGTCGCGGAGGTCGCGGCACTTTTGTTTTCGGTGCAGATTTGTTTAGAGGCGGGCAGGACAGGGGCGGCAAGCGAATACTACGAACAACTCCCTGTAAGTGCCCCTATGGACATTGCGCCGTGTTGCTACGCGGTGGGAGCCTGGTTGAATGCGGCGCAAGGAAAAGAGACCGAGGCACGCTCCCGAATCGCACAAACGTTAGCCGAACTCCCCGCATCATCCTTTGACACGGAGGTGAATCGTTACCTCGCTAACGCCTATTTTGCCCTGCACGATTACTCCAAAGCCGCTGACGTTTGGAGAGAATTGATCGCCGGGAGTCCCGAGCTATCCCTATCCCAGAGTGAATTCCGTGCGCGTCTCGCCGCAAGTTACGCCCGTATGGAGCAATTCGACCTCGCCAGTGCCGAATATGAAGGCGTCATCGCCGCCGGGTTTGAGGAAGCGGCTTTTACGCACGAGGCGCGGACACAACTCGCGCGACTGCGGGCGAACGATGCCACAGACTCGGAACCAGTACGCCTATCCGCGAACAGCCGGTAAACGCAACCGGTTTTTCACCCCCCTACGCGCTTGACGGTGTAGCCTTTTTTCGTCAGCTCTTCGACCAGACTGTCGCGGTGATCGCCCTGGATCTCGATGACGCCGTCCTTGACGGTGCCGCCCGAGCCGCACCGCTTTTTCAACCCGGTACAGAGTTCGGCAAGCTGCGCGTCGTTCATGGGCAAGCCAGTAACGGTCGTCACCCCGCTCCCCTTCCGCCCTTTGGTTTCCCGCCCGACACGCACGATCCCGTCCCGAGATGCCGCCGAGTTCTGCTGTTTACAAACACACTCCAGCATGGGGCGACAACACATAGGACACATTTTCCCGTGATCGGTAGAATACACCAACCCGCCATTCCCTGATTTGTTACGCATCTCAACTTTCATTCTATCCGTTCTTTCTTTTGTCCTTCGCGGACGGCGCCAACGCATCGTTGGATCGGTTTCACCTGCGGTGCTGATTCTACGATAGGTTTCGCGCGATTCGAGTTAGCCCTTGCTGTTTTCCCGCGAATCCGCCGTTTCTGGCTTCAGCACGGAGTGCTG